>NZ_CP117297.1:0-62042 GCF_028607025.1 Limosilactobacillus portuensis | reverse complement strand
AATAAAAACTCCCTTTCTTGACTGACACATGCTGTCTCAAAAGAGAGTTGCTAAAACATTTGATTTGCTTTAAAATACAAATCTGGTATGCTTTAACTGAATTACAAAGCGAACATTGGACGTGATCGGCTTTGTAAATTTACCAGCATGTGTCTATATGTGTCCACATGTATCTGTTTGTGAGTTGCCCAGTCGGCAACTTTTTTAATTTCTAACAACAAAAAATGGACTAAATAGCTCCAGTTAGCTACTTAGTCCATTGGCTTCAATTTGTTTTTAACTATCCTTAACTTGTCCTTTGGGACTGGTTTGCGGTATAATTAACCTACAAATTAAGAACAATGTTCAGTCGATTTAGACCGCCAAGTTAAAATCGACTGAATCTAAGTAGCTGTCGTGTAGCTACTTGCTAAACCAAAGGTCCCTGATTCCTCGTGAACTGGGGATCTTTTTAGTTTAGCTTGATCTCTTTATTCGGTTGTTAAATTAGTTTTAGTCTAGCATAGTGCTTTCTAACCGGCAACTTTATTTGGTCCGGTACACTTTACAAGCTTTTGTCTAATTACGAGTTAATTAAATAAATTGTTTTATTAATTATTTATTTATTAAATTGCATCTATGATTGAAGCTAAGAATTCTGACCGATTTTTAAATCCGTTTTTTCGGGCAGCCGTGTCCATTTTTTTTAATTGACTTTCAGTAATTGAGAAGGTTACTGATCGCTTACGCTCTACTTCTTTTCGACTGATATTTTTTAAAAATGCTACTGCGTCATTCTTGTTATCTTTCAATGTAGTTTCGTAACTTTCTCTCATTTCTTCGTCTTTTTT
Organism: Limosilactobacillus portuensis; assembly: GCF_028607025.1. NCBI lineage: Bacteria > Bacillati > Bacillota > Bacilli > Lactobacillales > Lactobacillaceae > Limosilactobacillus > Limosilactobacillus portuensis. Next base: position 61,212 of record NZ_CP117297.1, on the reverse strand, counting down.
ATGGTTGAATGAATCTAAACTCATAAGCTAACTCTCCTTACTTGGTTTTACTTGCTAATTCTTGAAAAAGATGATCGGCTTTTTTTATGAACTTTTGATTTTGCTTTAAAACGGATTTATCGTGATTGGCTAATTCAAATATCGAAGCGTGCCTTGCAGTAGCTTTATTAAAGAGCTCTCTTGCTGGAATTATAGTTGCGACTGTTTCATCACCTTCTATATGTTTTAGCAAATCGCGAGACATACTTGTATTATGTCTAATCATATTAACGATAAAGAAAAGTTTTGCGTCTACGTAAGTTTCGCCAGTTCGATAATCAAAAAGTGATTTTCTGAAATTTTCGAGTCGTGTTTCTAGGTCAAACTTAGCATTGTAACCATGCTCACTGGGTGTGATGGGACTAAGAAGGTAATTACTGATAGCAATAGCATTTTTAGTGATGGTACTAAAATCTGGGTGTGTATCAATTAAGATATAGTCATAGTCGGTTAAGTTTAATGAATCGGAGTTGTTTTTAAACCACATGAATAACATCATTTCTTTGTTACTGTTATTTTCTAGATAACTTCCCAAAACATCTAGGTCTATAAAACCGGCGATTAAATCTAGATTTGGTCCGACACTGTCAATTTTTACTTTTTGAGCATTATCGTCTTCTTTAAATGCTTCAGCGATGGTATTGTTTCGTCGTGTCTTTTCAAAAACGGTTGTTAAATTACACTGATGATCTAAATCGATTAATAGAACCTTCTTGCCATGTTTGGCTAACCAATCACCATAATTTAAAGTCAAGGTTGTTTTACCGACACCACCCTTGATAGCAGTAAAAGTAATAATTTTCATCTTGATACCTCCTTTGTCTAGTTTAATTATATCGTTAGCAGACAAATAAATAAACAATTTATTAAATAACTAACATAACAATTTTAGCCGGCTTAATAAAGAATTCCTTACAGAACTTTGCTATTTTGCCAAGGCTAGTCCCTAACCAACAACTTTTAACGCTTCTTGCGGTAACGCCCATGGAATAATTTTTTATGAGAACCAATATTAACGGCAACGAGTACTAAATCTTGATTGTTAACTTTATAGATAACTACAATGTCATTTGTTTCAGTTGGTTGCTGCCCTTTGGGAGTATCACGAAGATGAAATTCTCGATAGCCAGTATAGTTTCCTTCTAGTTCGTGATCATGAAAATCATCGGGAAGTATGTCGCCATCGAGGAGAATAAAAATAGCATCTTTTACTTCATCAATAATTGTTACATCAAGCTGTGCAAGATAAGCTAAGTTTCGTTCAAACGATTTTCGTGGTTTATATTGATATCTCATTGGTTACTGTTATCCTTTGGCTTAAAACTGTTCCAATAATCGTCAGTTGGTTCAACGATAGGATCATCAGGTAAGATATGCATTTCGATTAACTTATCTCTGGCAATAGCATAATCTAGTGAATCTTCTTTAGCATTAACAGCTTCAAGAAGGGTATTGAGTTGTTCTTGTGAGATAACAGCTGCTGCTCGTTGATTAGAACGTGCAATTAGTACTGTTTGGTTTTCATCATTGACTTTATCTAAGTAGTCTTTAATATGATTACGGAAATCACTTTGAGTAGTAGCAATTGGCATAATAAGGACTCCTTTCTTTTCTCTTGCATTATATTGTACTATATTATGTACGTTGTTTCTACTGCTAGTGCCTCGTAATGGTTAGACAAAGGTTCTAACAATTGTGAGGTGCTTTTTTTATGGGGCGAATTTACAATTGAAATGCAACACAAAGTAAAAAATAAACCCATACCGGGTAGAATATGTTTAACGACCAAATCAAACAATTCGAGGTATCCGGTATGAGCTATAAACATCTTACTATAAAAGAACGTGAAATGCTTATGTTTTTACGAGCTAAGGGGTTATCTATCCGGGCTGTTGCGTTACGGCTGGGGCGAAATCCAAGTACTATTTCACGAGAATTAAAACGTTGTGTAGGTAATTATTCCCCAAGTAAAGCAGAAAATGACTATCATCAAAAGGCGGCGGAATTGCCATAAGAGGCAGCAGCCAACAAGTGGCCCTTGACACCACCTTGATGTTCCGACCTGATCAGATCGTCTTTGGTGGTGGCGTCGTCAGTGAAGACTTTCTGAAGAAGGTTCGGCGCGAATTCAAAAAATTACTGAACAACTATGTCGATGTGGGCAACGTCGATGAATACATTATGATGCCACTGGCCCAGCACAATGGTTCTGCCACAATCGGGGACTTTGCATTGGCCTTGAAGGCTGCAACCAATTGATTTAGAAAGAGAGGGAACAATTCATGAAGGAAACTAAATTTATCCGGGTTTTGAGCGTAATTGCGAGTGTCATTGCTGTCTGCATGTATGTTTCGTATATTCCACAGATCATCAACAACCTTCATGGCGCCTATTGTGCACCACTACAACCGTTTGTTGCAGGCCTGAATTGTACCCTCTGGTCAATCTATGCCTGGTTTAAGAGCGAACGGGATTGGGCTGTATTTGTGGCTAATTTCCCTGGGATCTTTTTCGGGTTCATCACGTTCTTTACCGTCTTACACTAAAAAATATATTTACTAAAACATCCATACATAAGTGCTTGCTTTTTAAGCAACAGTAGGGAAGGCGAGACAGAACTAGTTTACTAGTTCGTTTTCGAATCCCCGTAAGCATGAAGGGGCCTCCAGCGTTTGAACGCTGGAGGCCCTTTTGTGTGTTACTCCATGTTTCTGCTTAAAAAATTATCTTGGTGACATCCCCGCTTGCTAGATGGTGAAACCGGTGCTGGTCGTCTTCGATCACTAGCTTAGCGTGGTCATCAATAGTTATGACTGTGCCGAGAATGACAGTGTGGTTCATGACTACCCGGACACAGTGACCAATCAATAGGGAATGCGCACGGTAATCCGTCAATAATTGTCCATCCTGATAGTGAAAAATGGTGTAAGTGAGCTGGTCGAGAAGGGCGGCCGCCAGCCGGTTGCGATCAACCAACCTGTTGGGATCGATGGCCCGGGCTACGGATTGTAACTTGGTAGGAAAGGTTGTGGTGGTCAGGTTAATGCCAATGCCGAGCACACAGCAGGACTGATCAAGTGCTGGGCAAAAAATTAGTTCGTTCAAGATTCCAGCAACCTTTTGCTGTTCGATGTATAGGTCATTGACCCACTTTAGCCGAAAGTCATGGTACGGATAGAAGGTATGGAGGGCCCGGCGGATTGCTACGGCAACGCCGGTAGTAAAAAGGCCGATGTTAGCCAGTTGTGGGCTAAGTCGTGGTGGTAGGACCAGACTGAAGTAGAGCCCAGTGTTCTTGGGGGCGTAAAAAGGCCGGCCTCCCTTGCCGTAGGCCGCGGTCTGCTGGTCAGCAAAGAAGGCGATTGATTTATTTGGCCGTTGGTTTTTGACGTAGTGACGGGCTAGTAATTGGGTTGAGGGGGTAGTTGCTTTCACGACCACCTGACCGTTAAAACGTGAACAAAAAAGACTTATCGCGCGTGTTGATAAGTCCTTGCTTTTAGGTATATTCATCAAATAAGGTGCACTCCCTTATCAACATAAATGACGTCACCGACGACACCGGTTGATAGGTCGCTCATTAAGAATGCACAGGTGTTACCGATCTGCTCCAAGGTTACACTATTACCATCGGCTGTCCGGTCCTCTGACATCTTCAACAGCTCACCGTGACCCTTAATTCCCGTGACGGCCAGGGTCTTGATGGCCCCCGCCGAAATGGCATTGACGCGTACACCGGCCGTCCCCAGATCACGGGCTAGGTAACGAACACTGGCTTCTAGGGCGGCCTTGGCAATCCCCATCACGTTATAGTTTGGAATGGCCCGTTCTGATCCAAAGTAGGTTAGGGTCACGATACTAGCGGGATTCGTCAGCAGCTTAAACTGACTGGCTGCCTTTGCCACGGCGATCAGTGAATATGATGAAATGTCCTGAGCCAGGGCATAGCCGTCCCGACTGGCGTCAAGAATAGAACCGCCCAGCTCATCCTTCTTGGCATAAGCAACGGCGTGAACAATTCCATCAACGGTGCCGAACCGTTGCTTGATGGTTGAAAATGCGTCCTGGATACTGTTATCGTCGGCAACATCACACTCGACCAGGTTGTCCGTTGCCTTGACGAGACGGCTAACGCTACGCTTGAGCCGCTCGTTTTGGTAAGTGTAGATAATTGTTGCTCCCTGGGCCGCCATTGCTTGGGCACATCCCCAGGCAATGGAGTGTTTATTTGCCACACCCATTACAATAATCTTTTTGTCTGTTAAAATTCCTGCCAATTTAAAACTAACCTCCATTAAAATTGTCGATAACGATCATGTCGCTGCCGTAATAAGTCAGTGGTGCTTAATTTTTGCAGGTGGAAAATTTCATATTGGAGAATCTTGTCAATGTTGCTAAGCACCGCGGCATGGTCGGTGGGTTCTTCAATGATGCCATCAATGACCTTCTTGCGGAGCAGGTCTTCGGGAATCAGCTGCATAATTGCGGCAGCCTCATCGGCACGACTGCTGTCCTTCCAGAGGATTGAAGCAAAGCCCTCCGGCGAGAGGATGGAATAGGTACTATTTTCCAACATCCAGATCTGGTCACCGCAGGCCAGGGCAAGAGCTCCTCCGCTACCTCCTTCACCAAGAATAATCGTGATGATTGGAGTCGGGACCTGACTGATTTCCAACAGGTTTTGTGCGATTGCCGCCCCCTGACCATGTTCCTCTGCTGATTGTCCCGGATAGGCGCCGGGAGTATTAACGAGGCAGATGACGGGGCGGTGGAACTTGGCCGCCTGTTTGATCAGCCGTAAAGACTTGCGATAGCCTGCCGGAGTGGGGCAGCCGAAATGTTTGGCAATCCGCTCGGCAGCTGATTGTCCCCGGTCAGTCGTGATCACGGTCACAGGCAGATCATGAAATAGGCCTATGCCGCCGATGATGGCGGGATCGTCTTCACCGAGGCGGTCACCATGCAGCTCCGTAAAGTGGTTGATCAATGAGTGGATAATCTCGGGTCCTGTGACCTTATGCAGATCACGGGCCGCTGCCACAACTTGTCCAGCTTGTCTTTTCACTTTGCTACCCTCCATACTTTAATAACCATTGCAGGGCTGATTTCTCTTCCTGCCGTTCCACGATCCGATCAATGAAACCATTTTTCAGCAGCGTTTCTGCATCCTGCAGGTCCTTGGGTATCCGCTGATGCATGGTTTGTTCAATCACCCGGCGCCCCGCAAAGCCGACTAAGGAGTGAGGTTCGGCCAGGATGATATCTCCTTGCATGGCAAAGCTGGCCGTGACCCCACCGGTGGTGGGATCGGTCAAGACGGTAATGTAAAGCAGCCCTGCCGTAGAATGTTCCTTGATGGCCGTACTGATCTTGGCCATTTGCATTAAGGACAAGATGCCTTCCTGCATTCGAGCACCGCCAGAAGCCGTAAACAATATGACAGGGAGCCGATCTTGGGTAGCCCGTTCAAATAGGCGGGTGATCTTTTCCCCAGTAACTGTTCCGAGGGACCCCATGATGAAGTAGGGATCCATAATTCCTAGTCCAAAGTGCTGGTCGCCAATCTGGGCAGTTCCGGTAAGTACAGAGTCATTTAATGTCGTTTTCTGCCGACAGGTCGCAAGCTTTTGCTGGTAGTCGGGGAAGTTCAGCGGATCCTGGCTCAACAGGTCCTGATCAGTTTCGGTAAAGTCGTCGACTAACCAAGCAAGCCGTTGCCGGGCACCAATTCGAAAGCCAAAGTGGCAATGAGGACAAGTGTTGTACTGGTCAAGGTGCTTAGTGATGATTGCTGTTCCGCACTTTGGGCACTTTCGCCAAAGTCCATCTGGCACCTTAGCATCTGCCTGCTGGTCGGCCTTTATGTGGTGGGTACTGAGCGTATTATTTTGATCGTACAGGTTCATCTTGACTTATCCTTTCTTTCCAAAGAGGTAGGAACTGTTTTTCAAGATAAGCAGTTGAAAACTGGCCGCTAATAAAATTCGGATCGGTGAGCAGGGCCTGTTGAAAGGTCTGATTGGTATTGATTCCGACAATGACCATTTCGTTCAATAACCGCTTAATCTTTTCGATTGCTTCTTCCCGGTTATGGCCGAGGGCGATGACCTTTGCAATCATGGAATCATAGAAGGGGGTGACGGTTGCGCCCTGGTAAAGGGCGGTATCGATCCGCATCCCAAGGTTGCCGACGGGCAGATAAAGGTACTTAACCTGGCCGGTCGAAGGAATAAAACCGTGTTCCGCATCCTCAGCGTTGATCCGACACTCGATTGCCGCGCCCTGCAATTGGATATCTGATTGGTCAAAGGGGAGGGGAGCACCAGCCGCTACCCTGACTTGAGCCTTGACGATATCGATACCAGTGACCATCTCGGTGACTGTGTGCTCAACTTGAATCCGGGTATTCATCTCCATGAAGTAGAAATGATGGTCCTGATCCATCAGAAATTCGAGAGTCCCAGTATTGAGATAGTCAATCCCATTGACTGCTCGGAGCGCGATCTGCCCCAGCTCTTTCCGCTCTGTGGGAGTGATTAGCTTGCAGGGGCTCTCTTCCAGGACCTTTTGCTTGTTAATCTGAAGCGAGCAGTCCCGTTCAGGGAAATAGACACTGTGGCCAAACCGGTCCCGGAAAATCTGCATCTCGATGTGCTTAACATTTTCCATGATCTTTTCGATATACATTTGGTCGTTATCGAAAGAAAGGCGGGCCTCACTCTGTGCTTCGTGAAAGGCCGCCTTCATTTCCTGAGCATCCGTAACTCGGCGGATTCCCTTGCCACCGCCACCGGCAGCTGCCTTGATTAGAACTGGATAACCAATTCGATCGGCAACCTCGATGGCCTCGTTCACATTATTAATATAGCTATCACTGCCTGGGATGACTGGAACACCGATCTTTTTCATCTGTTGACGAGCATGTTCCTTATTGCCCATCAGGTCGATCGTTTGGGCTTGAGGACCGATGAAGGTGATGCCACACTCCTGGCACATTTCGGCAAATTGACTATTTTCCGAAAGAAAGCCAAAGCCGGGATGGATTGCTTGGACCCCCGTACCAACCGCGGCCGCCAGGATATTCTGCATGTTGAGATAAGAATCCTGGGGACGGGGACCGCCAACACAGACGGCCTCGTCCGCAAGCTGGACGTGGAGACTTTCGCGATCAACCGTGGAGTAGATGGCAACCGACTTGATTCCAAGTTCATGCAGTGAACGGATAATACGAACGGCGATTTCACCACGATTAGCAACTAAGACTTTTGTGAACATATGCGTCTCACATCCTAACCAATAAAGAATGTTAATTCGGCCGAACAAGCCCGTTCACCATCAACGGTGGCCTCGGCCTTGCCAATTCCAATGTTGTGACGAATCTTGGTCAAATGAACCGACAGCTTCATCGTGTCGCCAGGCCGAACAACTCGGCGAAATTCGGCAGACTGGATCCCGCCGAAGTAAGCGGTCTTTCCTTTAAATTGTGGGGCAGATAGCAAAGCCACCGCGCCAGTCTGGGCCAGTGATTCGACGATCAGTGCGCCTGGTAGGACTGGATTGTGCGGGAAGTGACCGTTGAAGACTTCTTCGTGAACAGTTATGTTACGCTTGGCAATGGCCATCTCCCCCGGGACCACTTCTTCGACCTGGTCAATCAATAGCATTGGGTAGCGGTGTGGGATAATTTGTTGGATCTTTTCAGACCCCCAATTAACTTTTGTCATACTACTTTGCCTCCGTTATTGTGAAAAGAGACTGGTCACATTCAACCAGTTCGCCGTTATCAACGTCGATTGATGTGACGACCCCGTCGACATCGCTCTTAATTTCGGTCATCATTTTCATTGCTTCAACTACGCAGACGATATCTCCTTTATGGATATGCTGGCCGACCGTGACGTACGGTGGCTGCTTAGGCTTAGCCTGGAGATAGACCGTTCCGACGAGGGGGGCCTTGATCTGATGACGGTTGTCAGAAGCTGTGTCAGCCGTTGCGGGAGTCGTCGATCCAGTTTGATTGTTGACTGTCGGGGCGCCGGCAGTTGGCTGCTGGATCGATTGCTGATTTTTGCTTAGATATAAATGAAAATCATGATCGTCAATCTTTAATTCACGGGCCGAGGATTGCTCAAACTCATGTATTAATTTTTGCAGTTCATCAAATTGCAATTAATTGTTACCCCCATTTCCGAAAAGCGAGGACGGCGTTATGACCACCGAAGCCGAAGGAATTACTTAGGGCATACTGGGCCTCTGGGGCCGCCTGATTATCCTCACTAACCAAATTAATATTGCATTCGGGATCCTGGTGGAAACAGCCCACGTTTTGGGGCAGTTGTCCACGCTTTAAGGCGGCAACGGTAATCACAGCTTCAATGGCTCCTGCCGCACCGAGCAGGTGACCGGTCATCCCCTTGGTGGAACTGACCAGAACCTGGTTATCCGGTCCAAAAACCTTGTTGATAGCCAGGGACTCACCGCTGTCGTTGGCGTGGGTGGCTGTCCCGTGCGCGTTAATGTAGTCAACTGCCTGGGGCTGGATACCAGCCTCAGCAATGGCCTGTTGCATGGCCCGGGCAGCACCTTTTCCTTCAGGATCTGGTGCAGTAATGTGATATGCGTCCCCAGTTGCGCCGTAGCCGACCACTTCACCGAGAATACGGGCGCCGCGATGTTGGGCGTGTTCTAGGCTTTCAAGGACTAGGGTTCCAGCACCTTCGCCGAGTACAAAACCGTTCCGGTCGCGGTCGAAAGGCAGGGAGGCGGCTTGGGGATCAGTGCTCGTGGAGAGGGCACTGAGAGCTGCAAAGCCAGAAATCCCAATTTCGTTGACTGATGCCTCGGCCCCGCCAGCGATCATCACTGTAGCCCGGCCATCTTGAATTTGCCGGTAGGCTTCGCCAATGGCATTCGTTCCAGTCGCACAAGCGGTGGTAACGGAACTGCAGATGTTCTGAGCATCAAAGCGGATGGCAATGTTACCGGCAGCCATGTTTGAGATGGCCATCGGGACGAAGAGCGGTGATACCCGCCGGGGACCCTTGTCATGCATCTTGATAACTTGTTCCTGAATGGTGGTTAAACCACCAATCCCTGAGCCATAAATGACCCCCATTTCTTCGGGATTGGTGTTGTTGGCGTTGATGCCAGCCATCTCGACTGCTTCAGCCGCAGTTTGAACGGCGTACTGGGAATAAAGGTCCATTCGGCGAGCGGCTTTTTTACCAACCACGGCCCGCGGATCGAAATCGTCGATCTCCCCAGCCACCGTAATTCCGGTGTCATGGGCATCAAACTTACTAATTTTCTTAATTCCGACCTTACCTGCTAATGTGTTGGCAACAAAAGCGTCGAGGCCATTCCCATTGGGGGCGATTACGCCCATTCCAGTAATTACTACCCGATTCATTTTTTCACCTCTAAATGGTCATTCCGCCATCAACTACAATTGTCTGACCCGTAATGTAATCGTTCTGTGCCAGGAAAACGGCGGTTTGAGCGACCTCATTAACGGTACCGAAACGGTTGGCGGGAATTTGGTTGAGAATCTGTTGCTGAGCGCGGGATGAGAGTGCTGCGGTCATGTCGCTTTGAATCATTCCCGGAGCGATAGCGTTGCACCGGATTCCGCGAAGCGCCCCTTCCCGCGCGGTGGTCTTTGTCAGGCCGATGATCCCTGCTTTGCTAGCGGCGTAATTGGCTTGGCCGATATTACCATGAAGCCCGACCACGCTGGCGAGGTTGATGATGCAACCGTGCTGTTGTTTGTACATCTTTTTAAGTAGGGCCTGAGTTAGCAAGAAAGGACTCCGAAGGTTGACGTTGATTACGGAATCAAAGTCGGCTTGATTCATGCTGACCAGCAACTTATCATTATTAATTCCGGCATTGTTAACTACGACATCGATTTGGCCGTATTGGTCCCAGGCGTCCTTGGCAAACTGCTTGAGGGCTGTCGGGTTTGCCAGGTCAGCCGTAAGAAAGGCGTACCTGGCATTGACTGCTGTCAGCCGGTCCTTGATGTCTTCGCCAAGGGGGTGTCGACCATGCAGAATGACCCGACTACCCGCTTTTGCAAAGGCTAGGGCTGTGGCTGCTCCGATGCCGCGTGTGCTCCCGGTAACGAGCACGACTTTATCTTTTAAATCCATTCCTGATGCTCCTTAACGTAATTTTCGTAATCCGTCATGGTAGCAATATTTGCCCGCTGAAGATTGCGATCAACCTGCCGAGCAAAGTGCGAAAGGGCCTTCCCCGGACCAATTTCGAGCGTCTGATCGATCTTTTCGTGGTCGATCAAGTATTGCAGATCCTCTCCAAAGTGGGTCGGGACGGCTAACTGTCGTTCCAAAATTTCGGAAAGGTTATCAGCGGTGAACGGGTAAACCGTCGTATTACTGATGACAGGAACCTGTGGTGTGGCAAAAGTGACCGTTGCTAGGCGATCATGCATCTTTTGCCGTGCATTATTAAATAGTGGGGTATGAAAAGCCCCACTAACTCGCAGAATAACGATTTTCTTTGCTGCCTTGGCCGTCTTGAGCTGCGAAACAGCCGTTTTTAGTTCAGCAACAGGCCCCCCGATTACTAGTTGGTGGGGGGAGTTGTAATTGGCAACCTGTACTGCTGATGTGGCCAACACCTGGTCAACCACCTTTTCCTGGGGGTCAACCAGAGCGGCTAACCCACTAGCTTGGGCATCAGCGTCGGTCTGCATGTAACGGCCACGGTCAGTCAGCAGCTTAAAACCGTCTGCGGCCGAGACTGCCTTAGCAGCTAACAGGGCGGCATATTCACCGAGCGAAAGGCCAACCAATCCAGCAACTGGCAGCTTCGGCAGGTCCCGGCGCAGCATTCGGTAAAGACCGTAGCTGACGGTTACCAGGGCTGGCTGTACGTTTGCTGTCTGGTCGAGTTCGCCATGTTCACTGCGAAGGATCGTGGTGATGTCTAAACCAGTGGCGGCACTTGCTTCAGCGACCGTCTGGGCAAAGAGGGGATCGACCAGCAGATCAAGCCCCATCCCCGGTTTCTGGGCACCCTGGCCGCTAAAAAGAATCCCGATTTTCATTAGTTATCCTTTGCGGCCAGTTGCTTGGCAACCAGGTCCACTACGTCGCTGATTGTTTCCGCCTTGGCGTTGTCGCCATCTAGTTCGATATCAAACTTGTCTTCCAGTTCGTTCATGATTTCGAAAACGTCCAGACTGTCCGCGTTCAGGTCGTTTTGAATGCTGGTGTCCATGCTAATTTTGTCTGCGTCAGTGTCCAATTCATCAGCAGCAATTGATTGAACAGTTTCAAAAATTTCTTCTTTAGTCATAATAAAAACCTCTCTTATATTTATTAATGTAATTTAGTATTTAATAATCATTGTTCCAACGGTCAGGCCACCACCAAAGCCACTAAGGACTACCAAGTCGCCGCGACGAATTAGTCCTTGTCGGACACACTCGTCTAGAAGAATTGGTTCGCTAGCGGCTGAGGTGTTGCCGTATTGATCAATGTTGGTGGGAAACTTAGTCATCGGTTGAACCAGACGCCGGGCAACCTGTTGGATGATGCGTATATTGGCCTGGTGAAGGATGAAACGATCCACTTGATCAGCGGTCAATCCAGCATTCTGTAAGGCCGTCTGAATTGATATTGGGACCGCATGGGTTGCAAACCGATATACGGCTCGTCCATTCATCTGAAAGGGACTCACGTCGGTAATGGTAGGGGGAAATTGGTGGTTAACCCGGGTCTGCCCAGCAACAAGCTGGTTACCGCGGTCCCCAAACGTAGCGAGGTGTTGACCCAACAGGTGGGGTTCTGGATCAGTCTCGATTAAGACACCTCCTGCCCCATCACCAAAAAGCACTGCGGTGGTCCGGTCCTGCCAGTTGGTGATCTTTGAGAGCACCTCACTGCCGATCACCATGACGCGATGACATTCCGAACCGATGAAGCGACTGGCAATATCGAGAGCGTAGACGAAACCAGAACAGGCAGCTGAAACATCGAACGCTCGGGCAGCAGTTGCGCCTAAGAGTCCTTGAACAATTGCCGCGGTCGATGGGGTATAGGAATCTGGTGACATGGTCGCAATAATGATTAGGTCAAGACTGGTTGGCGCCCAGTGAGCCTTGGCTAATAGCCGTTGGCCAACCTGAGTGGCGAGGTCCGCTGTATTTTCCCCTTGACTGATATGGCGTTGTCTAATTCCGGTCCGTGTTCGAATCCACTCGTCGGAAGTATCCATTATGGTACTTAACCGGTCGTTGGATACTGTCATTTGCGGTACATAGCTTGCCGTTGTAACGATTTGCCAATTATTCATGTGTTTCTTCCTTAAATTTTAAGAATTTTCTTCCAAGAAATCTTCCAGGTTGCGGAGAGCCTTGCGGATTGTCCACTGCTCTTCATCATTCATTCCCTTCAAGAAACGCTTGACCATCATGTTATGAAAGGCACGGTGAGCCCGGTAAAGGACCCGGCCCTTGTGAGTGAGACCCAAACGAATTATCCGCCGGTCTTCCTGGTCGCGGAAACGTTCAGCGTAACCCTTAGCAATCAACCGGTTAGCAGTTGCAGTCATCGTGCCAGGGGACAGGTGCAGTTTTTTTGCGACCTGACTGGCAGTCTGGTGGTCATACATGGAGATTGCGTCAATTGCGTGCATCTCCTTGATGGTCAGATCGCTGAAGGTACTCTCCCGAAGCTTTTTCTCTTCGATCCATAAAATACCGTTGTAAATCTTGATTAGGGCATGGTTAATTCTTTGATATTCATCCGCCATAATGTATTTCTCCTTTGGTTATTTTGCTGTATCAAATATTTTTACTTTCAAAATACATTATAGCCGAAATCATTCATCATAGCTTAGCGTCACGGTTAGCAACGATAAAAACTAATTCTGCGCTGCAAACGCGGTTGCCCGCTACCGTTGCTACCGCATCGACAATTCCCATCTGTCGGCGTTTCTTAACCATCTTGATGTGTAGCTTAAGAACGTCTCCAGGGCGGACCATTTGTCGAAACTTTCCATTGTGGATGGCGCCTAGGTAAGCAGTCTTTTTGAAGAATTCTGGCGATTTAAGAATTAAGATTGATGCCGCTTGGGCCAGTGTTTCAATAATCAGTACACCAGGCATCACTGGATTGCCGGGGAAGTGGCCCCGAAAGAAGGACTCGTTGATGGTCACGTTCTTTGTCGCTACAATCTCTTCGCCAGGAGTCAGTTCATCGACATAATCAATGTAACAAATCGGGTAACGATTCGGGATTAGGTCCATGATTTCTTGGGAGTCCATTATTGCCAATTACGTCATCTGCCTTGCAAAAGTATTTCGAATATCAAAATATTCGATAGTCAAATTATAATGAATTTATTTTGATTGTCAAACTATTTTTTGAAGATCGTGTTATTGTAATAGCGCGGTTAAATATTATAAGTGAGTTATAAATGCTGATTTGATGGCATTTTTGAAGAAATTTCTAATTGGGCAAAATCTCTTAATTTTATTTTAATTAACAAAATAAATCTTGCAAAATTACTTCTGCAAAGCTGGTCTACTGTAAGAATTGAACCCTGCACTTGGTGACGCTGGTATGATGGCGAATTTACAATTGAAATACAACACAAAGTAAAAAATAAACCCATACCGGGTAGAATATGTTTAACGACCAAATCAAACAATTCGAGATATCCGGTATGAGCTATAAACATCTTACTATAAAAGAACGTGAAATGCTTATCCTTTTACGAGCTAAAGGGTTATCTATCATAAAAGATCAAGGGAAACTATCTAAAGGAATAATTGCTGATCATAAAATGCCTTTGCAAAATAAACAAGGGAGTAAACATTACCACCATAAGTAATGTTTGCTTCCTATTTCTTATCTAGTTATCGTTATTTTATTTGGTAAACAATTTTCAATTTGGAACGTTAAAATTGTACAAATGCGCTTAAACGATCAAACTAAAAGTCCTATTTCGTAACTTAACTTAGGTAAAAACCGATTGAACAATACTAGCAGGCTCTTTACAAAGGTCTACTTTTCGACTTTTGGTTAACTTACACAAATCGTCTTCCAATAAATAATTTAGAAGATCATTTCCTATTCTTCCTCCAAAGTGGAAATTTCGCTCCGAGAAATCTAAGCAACAGGGTACAGTGATTTGATTTACTTTACAAAAATTGCTGAATATATTTTTCCCTTTTTCAGCAAAAGAATAGTTAACTTTATCAGAAGTGAGGATTAGATGTTTAACTGAAACTTGAAAGCGCAGAATGACGGGTTAAACCCGCTATTCTGCGCTTTCAAGTTTCAGTTGGCTTATATTATAAAGAGCCTCTTTATAAGGTTTAGTTATTATTTAGCTCCTTTCTGATATATCAAAAGTGAATATTAACCTTGCAGAAACCCTACCACTGGTTTGAATAATTAGCTAATCTAATTTTTATCCATTTTTTGCAGTTTTCTCATTTCATAGTTATATCCATTTATGAAATTTACGATTTCCTGCATCTTTCGTAAAAAAACAAAATTTAAAAATTCAAATAGTAATTTAGGATAGTGTTTGATCGCTTTTCCACTTTGATAATCAGTCTGAGCTTGAAACTTTCCTTTATCAAAGTCTGATAGGCTATTAGAATTATTAGACCTATAGCTGTAATCTTTGGAATCCAAGCCATTTTCATAATTATGCTTGATTAAATCATGTAGTTTTAATAAAAACATAAAGGCCACCTCGACTTTTAATTTAAGTATATCATAAGAAATACTAAAAAAGCAGCTTGCTCCCGGCTTTCTGACTGTATGGTTGTCTTTAATGTAAGAATCTTTGCTCGTTCTGTAAAGAGTTTAACCTAGTTAAATATGGTTGGATTTGTACGCCAGATAACGTACAATATTACTGAGGTGATGAGAATGGCAAGAATTGAAGCTCGAATTGACGGAATTATTAAAAGTAAAGCCAAAGACGTATTGGCTAATCATGGTCTAACAATTTCTGATTTTATGCGCATGACATTAACAACAGTTGCTCATGATGGTTTACCTAAATATTATTCAATCCCTAATTGGCAGTTAAAAAATTAGATTCAAGAAGTTATTGATGCTCTATCTGGAAAAGAAAAGCTACCCGAAGCCCGTAACCTTAAAGAATTAGATCAATTGCTTAGCTCCGATGACGCATTGGAGTCTTCAAAATAAACGGCAAGAGTAATTAAATATACCAAAGCTTTTAAAAAACAGTTCAAAAAGCGGCGCCAAGACCCCAAGTGGCGTTCAATATTTAAAAGTTCACTACCTCAAGAGCTTGATGATCAAAAGCGGAGTCCTTGGAAATATATTGTTCAGTGTTTAATTGAAGATAAAACCATTCCAGATTATTTTTATCTGCATACTTTAGAAGGTGTTACAATGGAAAAGCAAGAAATGACAAGAAAGAAAAATAGGTTTGATATGAAAAGGTTTTTCAGGCGGATTTCCGCTGTCATAGCAACGATGGCTTTCACGACAGGTCTGGCCGCCTGCGGTTCCTCCCAGTCGACTGCCCCATCGGCGAACAAAGCCACTTCCTCCGTCACTGCCCCCCAGGGCTGGAAGAAGTTCACGTCCAAGGATCTGGGCTATTCCGTCTATTTCCCGGGCGTTCCGGAGAAGGACACCTATAAGGATCCCACCGGCGCTTATGCCCGCTATTCGACGGTCAATGACAAGGATCACATCAACTACGCTGTGTCCGTCACCAAATTCACTCGGAAGCAAGTCGAGGACTCCAAGGGGTTCAATGACGCGCAGAAACGTAAGGTCTTGACCAATGTCGCTCGTCTTCTGCAGATTGACAAGTATTCCTTCACCACCGTGGACGGGCATATGGCCATTTCCTACACCGGTCACGATAGCGAGGACTCCTCGGTGATCATGCGTCGAGAGGTCGTTTACTCGTCCGCTGGCCTCTATGGCCTCGAATCCTTTGGAACTTCCAGCTCGGAATACAAGCAGTTCGTCGATACCTTCCGGCTTTCCGAAGATACGCAAGAATGAAAGGAGGGCTTCCATGATTTTCGCCACTGGCTCTACCTACTCCCAGGGGACGCCCGCCCCGGATTGGATGGCTCCCGTCATGGGGGTCGTGATCGGTCGGGAGATCAATTAATTTAAAGTATGTTGTTACTAGGGGTTGCCAAAAATCTGTGGTTGGGTTGAATCCGTCATAATCAATGATAATTTTGGTGAATTCAATTACATCTGTCAGGTTATGTTTTATTAAATCAAAATCACTTGTCCTATCCATATCGCCAGAGTTTACAGTTATATTGTGTACTACGGTTATAGTATGATCAGGTTTACTACTGGCGATATGACTGGTCTTGGTATTATAAGGTTAGTTATGTTTAATAATGATTATCAAAAGAAGGAGATGATTTCTTATGATTGAGAAAGAAAAAGTTTTAAGCGATGCACCAAAGGTTCTAAATTCTGATAACAATCCTTGGGAAGTTACTGTTGAAGGAGATTCGATTATTGGTACATGGAAATGGATGGATGCCCGGTTTTTCACTGAGGGTGGAATCTCCGATGAGGACAAAGAGTTTACTTTTACAGTTACTTTGAAAGATAACGGGAAATGGAAGGAAGTTGATAGCACTTCTAGTAAGACATCAAGTATTAGGATGCATAACGGTAAACTATCTTTCAGTAAAGACATCTCCTTTTCTAAGGGAAAGACTTATCAGAAAAGTATTTCTTTTGGTATTGGACAGGACAAGAAGAGCGGTAAAGTTGGAATTGTTGAATCTAAGTTAGATACTTCAATCATTAAAAAGTCGATTCGAGATTATTTGAAACAATGTGGCTGGAAGAAAGCTGGACTATTTGGATAGGAAATTATATGGTTCACGTGATATAATACTGTTAACAACAGGACTAAAGTTACTATTGAATAATATCAAAAGGCCCGTTACCTCGTGGGCGTACAATAGCCTTAAAAGTTGTCACTTTGAGAAATAAAAAGTGACAACTTTTAAGGCTATTGTACGTTTAACGACCAAATCAAACAATTCGAGGTATCCGGTATGAGCTATAAATATCTTACTATAAAAGGGTCAAGTCCAAAATGTTGGTGTAAATTAAATTCCGCGAATTTATCATTTCACAAGCTTAAGCTTACCGACTTCTTCTGAGTCGGCATCTTTTTCAATCCCGTGGTAAACGGTCATGTTTAAGTATCGTGGACCAGCAGCCCATTTTTCATTCCGTTCAATCAGTAGTGCCCCCATTAGTCGCAAGACACTTAGATCATTCGGGAATATCCGGATTACACGGTCACGACGCCGGATTTCTTGATTAACCCGCTATCAAAACCGAGCACTTCTCGACGACCGCTAGGGTCGATTCCAATCGCAACGAGTAAACTATTACTCGTCACAACATGACCACGGTGAACCTTAAATAAAGTTGCGTCGGCATACACAAAAGCATACTTTTGCGTAAGGGGACGTCGGTTAAAGTCTAGCACTTGGTCGTCCAAATTACTGCATAAAGCCGAGACCGTACTTTTAGAAAAGGTTGTCCCACATAACTTCTTAGTAATCTCAGCTACTTTACGAGTTGAAACACCTTGGATTACCATTTCCATTAATGCCAAATCAAAAGCCTGTTCACTACGCTGATAGCGTTTGAACAGTTGCGTTGAAAAATTACCATGACGGAGTT
The DNA here is from genome assembly GCF_028607025.1 of Limosilactobacillus portuensis. Lineage (NCBI taxonomy): Bacteria > Bacillati > Bacillota > Bacilli > Lactobacillales > Lactobacillaceae > Limosilactobacillus > Limosilactobacillus portuensis. Next base: position 43,465 of record NZ_CP117297.1, on the reverse strand, counting down.
TAGGAACGTGTAGTTCAAGTGTCCCTACTCGTGTGGTAAGCTGACGAACTCGATAACCATTCCGTGAATTGGTACGTTCATCCGAACGTTCATAAGCCCTAGCTTTAATCTGCTCAGTCGCTTCGGACTTAAGAATTTCATCAAGAATCTTGGCCATAATTGATTGCATGGCCTTATCCCGATCACCTAGTAATAGTTCCTTTAGTTCGTCATCTTCTAGATTTAATTCAACCTTTGGCATAATGAAGTTCCTTTCAGATTTCACAAAGTCCTATTTAGAATTTACACCAATTATACGGACATAACCGCTTTTAATTGATACATTATTCTTTATCCAAGTAGTTCTTTAACTCGTCTACATTGTCGAAGCTAGGGGAATCATCGGGAATAATGCCGAGTTCCTTCGCTTGGGCAGTGACTAAGGCTTTCTTAGTCGTTTCGGTTGGTTCATCAGTTTCAGCCAGCACTTCAAAGGGAACCTTTTTCTGAATGATTAATTGACGAGCAGCTAAGTTGAAGTACCCATTAATGCTTAATCCCATAGATTTGAGTTCCTTATTTAACTCCTTCTTGAGCTTATCGTCAAGACGAATTGTAGTTGGTGTTCTTTTCATCTAAATCACCTCTATTTGTATGTTAGTATACCATACTATTAAAATACAAATAAATGTAAACTACCGCGCTATCGCTTGCTAGACTCGTTAATCAGACCGGTTTATGGCTAAACCTAACCTGATTAACGAGTGAAATTGGGAGATAGTGCCTAATCGAACTTAACTTCATTGAGCACTTATTCCCGACTAACTTGATCTAGTCCTAAATATTTGAGGGTCATGGCTTCGGAGGAGTGATTAAGTAGTGATATGACCAGACCGATATTGTAATGGTTTTGCGTGTAAACCCGATAAGCCCCCGTTTTCCGCATGATGTGGGTGCCCAAGTAGTCAATACCGAGTAAATCGCCGGTTTTGGCTATAATTTTGTAGAATTGTTTCTCAGTAATGTGCCGATTAGGGTGCTGAATGGAGGGAAAAAGCCAGTCAGAGTGGAGATTTTGTTGGTTTAACCATTGAAAATAGGTTAATAAGTCCTGTTTAACAGGTTTTAGGTACAAAATATTGGGCTTACCGGTCTTTTTATCCCGAATGTACGCATTTTTAACGACCGTCTCATCATCATTGAAAATTTCAGTGCGTCTGAGCACTAATACATCACTCACTCTGAGCAGGGTCGCCTTGCCAACTTGGAAAATCGTGTAGCTGCGACGGCCAGCTTTGAAGTTATTGAGCAAAGTATCCTCGACTTTGTGCAGAATATTGGAATCCTTGATGGGTAAAACTAGTTGTTTCATGTTAATTGTCCTTTGGTTGATTCATGTTATAATATAAATGTAAAGGATAGGTGAGGATTATGCATTTGGTTCTCACTAACACAAAAGCCCCTCGGTAATCCGCCATAATTACCAAGGGGCTTTAATTGTGGGTTAGATGCTGTCACTGACTATTATCACTTACGATGGTTTAACCAATACGCCAGGTAAACGGGAACTACCACGAGGGATAATTGTGATAAATAGTGTAAAAGATAGGTTATCAGAAAATTCATTGGTTCTCACCTCCCAACATTAGAAAGTGGATTCTAAGTGAGAATGTGACAGCCCTTTAATTATATCATGGCAGCAGAAGTCTCTTGAGTTAAGGATGGTTTTTACTAAAGGCGCTCACGAGCGCCGAACAGGATTTGTGACAAAAAATAAATCTTGCAGGCTATTACTATGCTCAAAAATAATCGGGAAATCATTACGGAAACGGACGAAGACTTACAATTACAAGCCGGTATGCAGCTTGATGACGCTGAGCGGCGATGTTTGTTGAATACGGGGATCCTATTTTTGGATATTCAACGAATTAAACCGTACTTGGCGGCCATTCGACAGTACTTACAAGATACCCAACCTGATGAACGGGTGTGGACACTGTTTAAGGTTCAAGATATTGCCAACCATCAACTGGCTAATTACATCTTGTCAGTGACTTTTAACCCGCAAAATCAAGGTGAATAATCACATATATTAAAATAATAACCCCTAACTAGACATTAGGGTTTATTGAAGTGCAACAAAAAAGTTAGACAAAATTGATTATTTAAGCTACCAAGGTATGATTTCGGTATTCAACCGGAGTCATACCTTTTGTTTTTAAGGAGATACGTTGGTAATTAAAGTAATGAATGTATTGAGCTGAGAGTGATTTTAATTCAGCTAAGTCTTTACATGGTGGGAAACCATCTAATAACTCTGTCTTAAACAGGTGAAAGAAACTCTCCATTGGTGCGTTATCATGACAATTTCCCTTACGGGACATACTTTGAATAAAGTGATTATCAGCTAACTTTTGGGTATAGTACCCCAGTTGATAGTGCCACCCCTGATCAGAATGAATAATTGGTTGAGCATTATCAGGCAGCTTTGTACATAGCTCGTTGAGAGTAGCGGTAATCAACTGTCGATCAGGATGTTGACTCAATTGGAAGGCTAAAACTTCCTTACTGGCTTCATCGATAATTGAGGAAATATAAGCCCAACTGTGATTAGCTAAGCGAACTTGAGAAACATCTGTGTGGAGGACTTGATAAGGAATGGTGGCCTGAAATTGTTGTTTTAGTAGATTATCCGCAACTGTGCCCACATTACCTTCATAAGATGAGTATTTACCACTACGGTGGCGATTATACAGTGCCACTTGAACATCTAATTTCGCCATCAACTTGTTCACCGTCATGTCCGCCAAATGAATGCCCATTGCCCGCAGTTTTTGGTTCACGCGACGATAACCGTAGGTCCATCGTCCGCGGACTTGCCCTTCTTTAGCCACGCTAAGAATCACTTGCTTAACACTCGCATATTTATCATGATGGTTAGCGATGCGCTTGCGCTCATCATGGTAAGTAGCCTTAGGAAGGTTGATTTTATGGAGAATGTCACCAATCTTATAGCGATATTTCTTCGGTAGCGATGCTTGATCTGCCCTGATCTGATCAACTATTTGCGTTTTCTCTTTGCCTTGGAGGGTCCGAACAGGGCCAACGATTTTTTTAAGATGTCACGTTCCAATTTTGTGTCATAGAGTTCTTGGCTTTTCTTGGCAAGTTCTTCTTTTAAACGTTCCACTTCAGTCTTATTAGTAAGACGACGAAGTCGTTTCTTAGTATGTTTCACCTTTGACGGCCTACCTTTCGGGTGAGGTTTCAAGGCTTCAATACCATCTCGCTTGAACTGTGACCGCCAAAGTGAAATTTGGCACGCTTGCACGTCAAATCGAGCCGCTACTTTAACCATCGATTCCTCATGAGTTTGGTAGTAGTCTATCACACTCAACTTAAAATCTGCGGTAAGGGTTCGTGGATGACGACGCCGTTTCAAGGCGTCTATCCCACTTAAGCGATATCTTTGAATCCATTTCCTGATCAGTCGGCTACTGATACTGTATTTGCGCCCCAAGGCTCGAGAACTTTGTGGAGTAGTCAGATATTCGTGGACAATTTTAGCTTTAAAGTCAGGTTTGTATTTAGTCATAAAAAGTGCCTCACAATCGTTAGAACTTTTGTCTAACAATTATGAGGCACTTCATATTTTTCAGGATTCTTGAGGGGTTATTTATAAAATGGATCCTAACTTAAAAACCAGTATAAAAAAGAGTATCTTTTCAGACACTCCGCCTGTTCGTATAAGTAATCAGCTGATCAAATTTGTTGATTAATGTGTTATTCACCATAACAATCCATACTTTTTATTGTGCGGGTGTTCAGATTCGGTTTGTTGAGGTAATGATGGTTGTGATTGTTTGTGTGTAGTTAAATCTAATTGTTGTGCTTGATCGGCAATCCTATTAGTCGTTGCAATCTGTTCGTCCTTAACCTCTAACTGCTGTTTAAGTAGCTCAATAAAAGCTGATAATTCTTTGGTTTGAGCCTGTAAAAAATTATTAACCGTCAAACCGTACCAAGAAATTTTCGTGATCGATATTAGTAACCAAGCCCATATTTCCCGGCGGACTTTTTACCGGAATTTCAAAAGCAAAGACGATGTGATTAATCAGTATGTTATTTCCTTACTAAAGAAATACACTGATTGGATCTTGCAAGTTAACCCCCAAACCTATAAAGAAGTCATCGATGACTTCTTTACTTACTGGCCAGCTCACTCAGCTAAATTGGCTTTGTTAGTTAAAGCTGGTTTAAGCTATAAGATCTTGGATAATGCTAACCAAACGATGCCGGTTTTCTTTCGGCGTTTCCATCTCCGCCACCCCAGTGTTGCTTGACACGTCGATGTCACTAACGATACCAAAGTTGAATATATGACCCGCATTGCCGTCGGTATTTTCTGGAATACTTTTTGCTTATGGTTAGCCCAGCCGACGTCGATCACCATTCAAAATTTAGCAATCCTCGTCAAACATGATTTAAAGCAACTGGGCAATTACTAGTGGCCGAGAAATGCTAAAATAGAGTTGAGTTAATAATTATGAAGGGAGGAGCGTCAATTGGATAGTGAAATTATTGCCCGGCCATTGGTGACCATCACCAACGTCATTTGGAGTTTTAATACTGAATTACACCGACCACAATTACTACTGATTAAGCGGGCGGATGAACCTCTAAAGGGACATTGGGCCCTCCCCGAAACCTTCTTGCGGAGTAAAGAGAGTGCCGACGCGGCCTGCATTCGTCTAATTGACGATAAAATTGGCCTGCAAGTTCCGATGAATTCAACCGAACAACTGGCCACCTTTACAGATCCCAAGCGGGTTACGGGAACTCGGGCACTAGCACTCGCCTATATGACCTATTTACCATCAACCCCAAAATTGCATCCAGGGTATGGGGCCACAGATGCCCAATGGTTCGTGCTTGATAAAGATCAGGGCAACTATGTGATCACCCATGACCAACAGGAGATTATCCTAAGCCCCGCCGGTCACCAGGTCTTTGATCATATTCAAATCATTACCACCGCCATTAATCGGATTAAAAACAAGCTGGACTATCAACCCCAAATTCTTCGGATCTTAGGTAATACCTTTACCCTGCGCCAAGCGCGCGAAGTCTTTGCGGCTTTCTTAGGTACGACAATTGACAAGATTGATAATTCCAACTTTAAGAAAACTCATAACCACCTCTTCAAAGAAGTCGGGGCCGCCACTTTGAACCATTCTGGGCGGCCACCAAAGCTCTACCAACTTAACTAAAGGGCATCATTTGCATTTTGCTGCAAAGTATTTATACTAGACGTAAATAAAAGTCAACCATACTTTTATTTTTAGCCAAATTAAAGTAATTTTTACTTAAAAGGAAGCGTTTAAGATGAATCTACAACTATTAACCGACTTATATGAATTTTCCATGGCCAATGGGTACTACGCTACCCTACCCCATGATCGACAAGCTCGCTTCGACGTCTTTTATCGCCGGGTTCCCGACAACGGTAGTTTTGTCATTGTCGCTGGTCTCCAGCAAGTGGTAGAACAAGTTCAAAATTGGCATTTCACTAAGGAGAATATTGAATACCTGACCTCCCTGAATGAATTTACTCCCGAGTTTTTGGATTACCTGAGCGAGATTAAAAATCACTGCTCGATTAAGGCTTTACCAGAAGGAACCCCTGTTTTCCCACGGGAACCAATTATTTCAATTAGTGGACCGTTGATTGAAGCCCAGCTGTTAGAAACCTTTATTCTAAACATCATTAACCATCAATCATTAATTGCGACGAAGTCTTGGCAAATCAACCATGCCGCTCAAGGCCGACCAATTATGGAATTTGGCGCGCGGCGGGCGCAAGGCCCTGATGCCGCCACGTATGGGGCGCGAGCCGCGGTGATCGGCGGTTGTACCAGCACGTCGAACTTACAAGCAGCCAGTCAATTTAATATTCCCGCGGCCGGCACAATGGCACATGCCTGGGTCGAAAGCTTCTCTGATGAATTAAGTGCCTTTCAAGCTTGGGCCAAGGTTTATCCTGACAAAGTTTCCTTGCTCGTTGATACTTATGATGTCTTGAAGTCAGGAGTGCCGAACGCGATTCGGGTCTTCAAGCAAGTTAGCGCTCAAGGGCACCAACCAGTCGGGATCCGGATCGATTCCGGTGACATTTCTCAATTAGCCATCAAAGCCCGGAAGATGCTCGATGATGCTGGCTTCCCCAAGGCGAAGATTACAGCTTCAAATGCCCTTGATGCGCATGTAGTTAAGTCGTTATTGGATGAAGGAGCTCCAATTGATAACTTTGGGATTGGGGAACGTTTAATTACCAGTTCCTCCAGTCCGGTATTAAGTGGCGTTTATAAGCTCGCCGAGGAAAAGATTAATGATCAATTGATCCCAAAAATTAAGGTTAGTGATAGCAGAGAAAAGATCACCCTGCCTGGTAATAAGCAAGTTTACCGGATTTATCGGCAAGATAACCTTCACCAAGCGATCGCCGATGTGATTGCCCTGGCTGATGAGCACATCACGGCTCCATTGAAAGTGGTTAATGCTAATTCGGCAGCCACGCACGCCAGCCAAGTTCTGACTAGCTTTAATGCTAAGCCATTGATGCAAGAATATCTGGGTTCCAATGCTTCCTCAATCGAAAATGATCTCTTTAAGATTCAGCAATTCTCAATGGATCAAGTGGCAGAATTACCAGAAGCCACAAAACGGTTAGTTAACCCCGATCGGTACCCAGTTTACTTAACAGCTACATTGGCTGAATTGCAAGAACAGTTAATTACTAAAGCTCAATTTACGGAGGAACATTAAGATGGCTAAAGCGCTCTTAATTATTGACTATACAAACGACTTTGTGGCTGATAAGGGATCACTAACGGTTGGCAAGCCAGCGCAGACGTTGGCCCCAGAAATTATGCGGTTAGCCGATCAATTCTTAAGCCAGCATGATTATGTGATCTTTCCTACTGATGGTCACCGGCTTAATGACCCATTCAATCCAGAAACCAAACTATATCCGGCCCATAATATTATTGGGACGACCGGTCAGAAACTATACGGCCAAGTCGGCAGCTGGTTTGATCAACATCATGACGACTCCCATGTCTACAAATTCAATAAGAACCGTTACTCCTCCTTCCAAAACACCAATTTGGATAACTACCTGCGGGAACGGCGGATTGATGAAGTCTGGATTGCTGGTGTCTGCACTGATATTTGTGTCCTCCACACCGCAATCAGTGCCTACAACCTGGATTACCACATTGTGATTCCACAAGCAGCCGTGGCCACGTTCTCACCAGCTGGTGCCGAATGGGCGATGAATCATTTTAAAAACGTATTAGGGGCCACAATTCGATAATTCACTTTCAAATGATTATCAAAAAAACCACGAATTAATTACAAAAAATTCCCTTTGCTAAATACATTGGGAATTTTTCTTTTGGTGTTACCTTTCTAGGGTAAAAGGTAACATTTTATTTTCAAATACAATCTTGAAAATAAAAACGTGTACGATGAATCGAAAGCTACTAAGCATGCAATCGAAGAATGGAACAACAAACACTTCCAGAACTATGTTGAGCACAGTTGTTTGCATTCTGATTAATAAATGATATCACTCTAACTTAATTCCCATCATTTTTTCAAAATAATTTTGCTGCTCATAAAAAACGGTTTTTAATTTACCTGACATATAAGTCTCATCTTTTTATATTAAGCTTTTTGCGATATCTGATAAAGGTCGTCCGTTTAATCCCAGTATTTCGAGCCACATCAATGTCACTCATGCCTGCCTGGTAAAGCTTAAAAGCATGTTGCAAGCGGGGATCGTCTTGGGTGTATTGGGGTTTGCGCCCATGATATTTACCCTGCTGCTTAGCTAAGGCAATCCCTTGTTGCTGACGTTCGATGATCCGCTTACGTTCGCTTTCCGCCTGATACTTATACAGTTCAATGATGAGGTTAGTCATCAGTTGACGCAAGTTAGGATCAGCAATCCCTGTCATGGACGGTAAATTTAACACATCTAAGGTGGCGCCTTTATTTTGAATGGTGTTCATAATCTTAGTTAAATCCTGGTTGTTTCTGCCTAAGCGATCTAATTCAGTGACCAGGACAATATCACCCTCACGAATATAGGCCAGCATTTTTTGCAGTTCTGGCCGATTAGTGTTAGCCCCACTTAATTTATCCGTAAATAATTTATCAACGTCTTTTAAAGCCGCTAACTGTCGATCTAAATGTTGCTCCTTGGAACTCACACGCGCATAACCGATTTTAGCCATTTTCAATTCTCCTTTTGGACAGTTCTAATGAACACTTGCAATTCCTAGTATAGCACAGAAATAAAAAAGACCAATAGGGTGTACCCTATTGGCCTTTTTTGTTTCTATTTTTCAAGTTTAACTTTTAAGAAGCTTATTTTGTTTTGCTGGTCAAATTGGTAGGTGTCAAAACCATGAAATGCAAATATTTTTCCACTACGTTTACGCCCAGCAACGGCCCACTCAGCTTGATAGTTACCATCATCGACGACTACATGGAAAAGATGCCTTAATTCTTGGTTATCTTTAAAGAAGTTCTCAAAGAACTCGGCGACTTTAGCCGGATTATCAGGTTGCATATAAATGACCTCCAGTAAGAACATTTGCATTTTCGTATCTATGTGGGATATACTAAAACCAGAACAACGAATTAGGAGGCAAAATTATGGAACTTATTAAAGAACAAACACGCCTGGCAAAGTGGGGCAACTCGAAAGCTGCTAGAATTCCTAGCCAGATTATTAGACAATTGAAATTAGATGATAACCAAGATATGACAATAACAATTGAAAATGGATCGATTGTTTTAACACCAATAAAAAAGAATCCGACTAATATTCACGAACTATTTAAGAACTGGCAAGATGACGGGAAACGTGATCACGAGCTTGATTGGGGAAAGTCAGAAGGTAATGAACTTCAATGGTAAGTCAGGGCGATATATTCTATGTTAACTTTAATCCAAGCCGTGGTCATGAACAGATGAATAGGCGGCCAGCCATTGCTCTAAGCAATGATCTAGTCTACCAAACAAGTAACATGACGATTGTGGCTCCAATTAGCAGTACCGAGCGGAATTTTCCAATGTATCATCGACTAACTAGTAGTCAAACAGTATATGGAAAAGTATTGTTAGATCAAACAATAGCTTTAGATTTGCGGGCAAGACATGTTGCTGACGAAGCTATTGTCGATCATGTATCGCGTGAAGAACTAGAAGAAATAATCACTTTGTACAAATTATTGTTTAGTATTGATGACAAATAAAAAAGCCGCCCCGATCATAACTTTGGCGAGTTACGGGGACGACATTATCGTTTAGTTAACTTTCTGCAACCGCCTTTGAAGCGGCTTGCGTGGGAAGCCCTGTTCCAGCGGGACTTCCTTTTTCTGTCTACATTATAGCATGACTATAACTGACTTTCGACTATCTTTAATCAGCTTTCTAACAATTCCGATCATTGAAAAAGTAAAGCGTGAACGACAGACGAACCAGCTTGAGTTTACACGGGCGTTTAATAATTTAACCAAGGCCTTGAAGAAGAATATTCCGGCGGGGCCATTAGTTCCCAGATCATGGACCAACAATTAATCAAGGCTGATGGACAGTACCACAAATCAATCGTGGGGGAAGATGAATTAAATGTCTTTGTAGGATGGCAAATCACACGCGCCAAATTAATCATGAGGTGGGACGATAATGAATAAGCGTAAGAAAGGCTGGTTAATCTTCACAATCCTCATGATCTTGTTAGTGGGAGGTATTGCAGTGAGGTACGTAACTGTTAAACAAAGTCAGGCAAATGCGGCGAATGAAGAAAGATGAGCGCAAGAGAAGGCGGCCTTATGGTTGGTACAAAATTATTCGGGTGTTAATGAGTTAAAAGTTGGCAAATTAGATAGACCAAATGCTGTCGGTGGTGGATCATATGCTATGGACATTACGGTAAATAACAAACGAGAACTACGTATTGGTGAAGATACACGGGATGAATTTTATAAAGATGGTCCTATGATTCTAGTTTCCTTTGATGACTATGAGCAAGTTCTAGGCATAAAAAAGGACCATGATAGTTCAAGAACCTTAAAAAGCGTAAAAATTGAATATGAAAGGTGATATGAACCCCAAATTTGGGACGTATTATTAATTAGCTCTGTTTAAAACCATATTTCGATATTCTGGGTATTAGTCAACTGGTATTGATTAATATCTGAGTCCTCCACAGGAATGTGGGGGACTTTTTTTATACAAATATACAGTCAATTCTTAGGAAGAAGAAATTTTGATTGGCAAAGCCATAACAAGATCGTTTCAAGTTTTTGATTTCCCTGTATAATAGTTCTTTGTAGAGAAGTTAAGGCGGTGGCTATTTCCGATCGGAGGTGGTGCTTATGGTGTTAAGCCTTTAAAGCCCATAAATCCTAATGAAAGGAGTAGCCTAAGTGTCCGTTGCGGACGCTTTACAATTAATGCTGGCTTTCGGTACTTTTATCGTGGCCTTAATTGCATTAATTGTTGAGCTGATCAAAAGTCAGCAAAAAAAATAGCCGCCTTAGCTCTGGTCAGCTAGCGGTTATTAAATATCGTTAAAATCTGCCACCGTCTTTAACGGCTCTACATGGGAAGTCCTGTTCCAGCGGGGCTTCCTTTTTCTGTCTACATTATAGCATGACTATAACTGATTTTCGACTATTTTTAATCAGCTTCCTAGCAACTTAAGGGAACATATGTTTGCTTTATGTGCTACAATCCAGGTAAAAGCTAACGGAAGTGATGAAAATATTTCTTGATGGTGAACCGCATGGCATGTTTTTCTTAATTGATAACAAGTCCTTTTATGCTAGTTGCGAGACCGTTGCCCGGGGACTTAACCCCTTAAAAGTCCCATTAGTGGTCCTTAGTGAAGCTGAAAATACTAATGGTGGACTCATTTTAGCCACGTCACCCGAAGCTAAGGCTTGCGGTGTTTCTAAGAATACTTCGGCGGCTTTTCTGTGCTTACTTAGCAATCGAAGCTATTTTATGGTTCATTAATTGGATTACGGGATCGGACTTAGATAAACCGACCAAAGAACAGTTGAAGTTAAATGATTACTATCAGGTGACGCCCGGCGATACTTGGTGGACGATTGCCTATAAGTATGCCATGTCAGTCGAGGAGCTGTTAAAGGTGAATTGTGCCAAAGCCGTCGATGTCTTGTCGATTGGCCAATATGGCTTTAATCTGGTGAAAATCCCATCATCATGGCTCCATATGGACGTCGGCTTATCATTTCTACATGATACATCGCCCCTAGTTAATAAAATTGGCCGGACAATCGATCAATTTTTGCTTCTTGCTATATCTAGAATCATTGATATTGTATACTACGGTTATAGTATGATCAGGTTTACTACTGGCGATATGACTGGTCTTGGTATTATAAGATTAGTTATGTTTAATAATGATTATCAAAAGAAGGAGATGATTTCTTATGATTGAGAAAGAAAAAGTTTTAAGCGATGCACCAAAGGTTCTAAATTCTGATAACAATCCTTGGGAAGTTACTGTTGAAGGAGATTCGATTATTGGTACATGGAAATGGATGGATGCCCGGTTTTTCACTGAGGGTGGAATCTCCGATGAGGACAAAGAGTTTACTTTTACAGTTACTTTGAAAGATAACGGGAAATGGAAGGAAGTTGATAGCACTTCTAGTAAGACATCAAGTATTAGGATGCATAACGGTAAACTATCTTTCAGTAAAGACATCTCCTTTTCTAAGGGAAAGACTTATCAGAAAAGTATTTCTTTTGGCATTGGACAGGACAAGAAGAGCGGTAAAGTTGGAATTGTTGAATCTAAGTTAGATACTTCAATCATTAAAAAGTCGATTCGAGATTATTTGAAACAATGTGGCTGGAAGAAAGCTGGACTATTTGGATAGGAAATTATATGGTTCACGTGATATAACACTTTTAGTAACAGGGCTGAAGTTACTAACAGTGTTATACCAAAAGGCCCGTTACCTCTGAAGTGCCTCATAATTGTTAGACAAAAGTTCTAACGATTGTGAGGCACTTTTTATGACTAAATACAAACCTGACTTTAAAGCTAAAATTGTCCACGAATATCTGACTACTCCACAAAGTTCTCGAGCCTTGGGGCGCAAATACAGTATCAGTAGCCGACTGATCAGGAAATGGATTCAAAGATATCGCTTAAGTGGGATAGACGCCTTGAAACGGCGTCGTCATCCACGAACCCTTACCGCAGATTTTAAGTTGAGTGTGATAGACTACTACCAAACTCATGAGGAATCGATGGTTAAAGTAGCGGCTCGATTTGACGTGCAAGCGTGCCAAATTTCACTTTGGCGGTCACAGTTCAAGCGAGATGGTATTGAAGCCTTGAAACCTCACCCGAAAGGTAGGCCGTCAAAGGTGAAACATACTAAGAAACGACTTCGTCGTCTTACTAATAAGACTGAAGTGGAACGTTTAAAAGAAGAACTTGCCAAGAAAAGCCAAGAACTCTATGACACAAAATTGGAACGTGACATCTTAAAAAAATCGTTGGCCCTGTTCGGACCCTCCAAGGCAAAGAGAAAACGCAAATAGTTGATCAGATCAGGGCAGATCAAGCATCGCTACCGAAGAAATATCGCTATAAGATTGGTGACATTCTCCATAAAATCAACCTTCCTAAGGCTACTTACCATGATGAGCGCAAGCGCATCGCTAACCATCATGATAAATATGCGAGTGTTAAGCAAGTGATTCTTAGCGTGGCTAAAGAAGGGCAAGTCCGCGGACGATGGACCTACGGTTATCGTCGCGTGAACCAAAAACTGCGGGCAATGGGCATTCATTTGGCGGACATGACGGTGAACAAGTTGATGGCGAAATTAGATGTTCAAGTGGCACTGTATAATCGCCACCGTAGTGGTAAATACTCATCTTATGAAGGTAATGTGGGCACAGTTGCGGATAATCTACTAAAACAACAATTTCAGGCCACCATTCCTTATCAAGTCCTCCACACAGATGTTTCTCAAGTTCGCTTAGCTAATCACAGTTGGGCTTATATTTCCTCAATTATCGATGAAGCCAGTAAGGAAGTTTTAGCCTTCCAATTGAGTCAACATCCTGATCGACAGTTGATTACCGCTACTCTCAACGAGCTATGTACAAAGCTGCCTGATAATGCTCAACCAATTATTCATTCTGATCAGGGGTGGCACTATCAACTGGGGTACTATACCCAAAAGTTAGCTGATAATCACTTTATTCAAAGTATGTCCCGTAAGGGAAATTGTCATGATAACGCACCAATGGAGAGTTTCTTTCACCTGTTTAAGACAGAGTTATTAGATGGTTTCCCACCATGTAAAGACTTAGCTGAATTAAAATCACTCTCAGCTCAATACATTCATTACTTTAATTACCAACGTATCTCCTTAAAAACAAAAGGTATGACTCCGGTTGAATACCGAAATCATACCTTGGTAGCTTAAATAATCAATTTTGTCTAACTTTTTTGTTGCACTTCACTCATTGGGAAGGTAGCGGGTTTTTTGAGAATAGGCAAAAGAAAAGCCATGCTAATCAATAAGAAAAGCATGACACTAAGACTTTTACTAATGGAACATCAGCATGAATGGAAGGAGACCAATTTTCTATAGCATAGAACATCTTTTAAATAAAAATTAGTTTTTAAATAATTATTTGCAATATAATCATTAGGTACAAACTGCAATAAATTAGGTACACACATTGGTAGCCTCTCCTTTGTTTTGTTACTACGTTAAACAAAATCTAGTACTTCGATCTGCTTGATGTTGTTGCGAGTTTCTTTGTATAATAAACTTCGCAAGAAGTTTTAAGGGCGGTGGCTGTCTTTTCCCTTGCGAGGTGAGGCCCATGGGAACATGGAATAATCTTCAGGAAGGTTTCACAGTCAATGAGCGTCTTCCAGACACTCTCGTTGATGTTGCTGTTTGGCACATTTTTAATCGCGCTACTCAGCTATATCGACAAGCACCACAAATAAAAAGCCACCCTGCGTAACTTTGGCCAGTTACAGGGTAGCTTAATGCTGTCTTATTAACTTCGCCACCGCCTTTGAAGCGGCTTGCATGGGAAGTCCTGTTCTAGCGGGGCTTCCTTTTTCTGTCTACATTATAGCATGACTATAACTGATTTTCGACTATTTTTAATCAGCTTCCTAGCAGCTTTTAGGGAACACACGTTTGCCTTCTGTGCTACAATACAGGTAAAAGCTAACGGAAATGATGAAATTGTTTACTGATGATGAACCCCATGGCGTGATCTTCTTAATTGATAACAAGTCTTATGCTAGTTGCGAAGCCGTTGCCCGGGGACTTAACCCCTTAAAAGTCCCATTAGTGGTCCTTAGTGAAGCTGAACATCTCTAGTTGTACCACATTTAACAAAGTGATTTAAATAAATCAACTGGGATTTATCTGTATTATCGATCATCGATTTATCTGTATTAATGGTTACAAGGACCCAGTGACCAAAAAATAACGCGGGAGATCGTCAAGATGTCAAAATTAGTGTTACCGATTAAAAATTCAAATATCCTCTAGGAAGATTAGGCGTAACCCCCCCCATCCATAAAATGTAGTAAGGAAGGTAGCTAACGTGCGCTGCCGTTTTCCAAAATCTTATGGGGCTAATTGGGATCTTGATCGGCCAAGTGATGATAAGATTTATATTCATTTGGCCGGTTCAGCAACCACATCACTAATCCAACGATCGAGTTTATCAATATCGTAAATATCTTTGATATTCGCTAGAATTTGAGACAATAAAACTGACTGTAATGATATTCTTAGCTTTTGTTCAACGGTATCCATAACCTGAGAGATGACACATTCTTTTTCATTTCCGTTATCAGTTCCTTCAATGAAATCTTTAATGAGGTATTGACTATTAAAGATGCTGCCTTTTCCTTCTACCGCAGTAAATACCTGATATAAGTTAATTTCATTTAAGGGCCTTGAAATAGAGAATCCTCCATTCTTCCCAGGGGTTGAATTCACTAAGCCTTCATGAACAAGTGACTTAACAATTTTCTTTAAGTAAGAATGTGAAACATCTAGTCGCTCACTAATTACAATGGAACTTAACGTTTCCCCTTGCGGCACTCTTGATAATATTAATAGTACATAGATACTTTGCTCTAATCCTGATGAGATTTTCACTTGACATTCTCCTTACATACATTTATATTAAAAACCATAAAATTCGATTTAGGGATAAAGAATGTTTCTAATAGATCTGAATGCTTTCTTTTTTGAATAATCGGGTCTATTAGATATCTCCTTCATATCTTAACCTATTCTTGCGGGTTTTTCTACCAAAGAGAATATAGAATGTTTAAATTTGAGGATGGAAGTGGAATTTGTGAGTGATAAATCAATTTGCTGGGATAATATCTGATCCCAAATGGGTTGCCAAGCTAGGAGGACAATAGATCTATGAAACAAGAAGCTCAATTAACTAAGGGAAAATCAATCACCTTGCTAGTTATTCTATCCTTGGGGTTTGTAATGGCAGTTTTAGATACGACCGGGGTGGTTTTGGCCGTTCCGGAAATTAAGAAGTTTTTAGTGGTTTCTATCAGCAATTCAATTTGGATTATCAATGCTTATACGTTAGCATTAGGAACCTTTTTGCTATTAGCAGGGAACTTGGCGAATAAATTTGGTGCTCGCCGAATGTTAGTGACTGGAATGTCGCTATTTGTTTTGGCTTCATTAGGATGTTCATTCGCTGGAGATATTAATTTGCTGATTTTGTTACGCTTTATTCAAGGGTTAGGTGCTTCGTTATTTATGCCTGCCTCAATGGCAATTTTATATCAGGCATTTTCAACGTCTGGAAAGTTACCAAAAATGCTCGGAATCTGGACAACGATTATTTCAGTAGCGACAGGTACGGGTTCCTTTATTGGGGGAACATTAATTCAGTACTTTGGCTGGCGAAGTGTATTCTTAATTAATGTCCCCATTGGGATTGTGACGGTTACATACATTTTGATGACAGTAGCCCATGATCAGCCCATTAATCATAGTAAAATTGATGTGATCAGCAACTTACTGTTAGTCTTGACGATCTCTAGCTTGGTTATCTTCTTAGTAGAAGGTAATCAGTTTGGTTATGATAGTGGGCGAATTCTTACTTTCTTAATTGCAACCTTTATATTTGGTGGATTGTTTATTCTGAAAATTAGTCGAAGTTCTGCACCGATTATTCCTAGGCAACTGCTTGTGAACCCAGAGTTCACGGCAACAAACTTGGTCGGCTTTTTAACCAACGTTTCGCTATACGGAATTGTTTTAGTACTTGGCCTCTACTATCAGATGGCACTTCACTTTTCTTCCATGTTAGCTGGCTTATTGATTTTACCGGGTATGACGGTGTTGATTATTGGGAACTTATTTTATACAAAATATGCCAACACAATTGGGTCGAAAAAATTAGCCATTTATGCGACATTATTGACGCTACTTGGAGCGGCATTAATGCTCATTAGCTCATTTTTAGTTCAACCAGTGCCTGCTTGGCTTATTATTATTAATTTTGCAATTATGAGTATTGGGATTGGTGTTGTGGTGCCATCAAGTACAACATTATTAATGCAAGCTTCGGGCAAACAATATTCAAGTATCGCTGGGGCAACACTGAATGCAAATAAACAAATTGGTGGCTTATTTGGAACCGCAATAATGGGTATGATTATTTCTAATCTAGGTTCAAATTGGAATGGGATTATTCAGGCGACATTTTTAATCAATGTAATTTTGTATGTCTTAGTAGCATCTTTGTTAATTCAGTTCGTTCTAAAACGGAAAGCATAATCAATTTCTGCTTCATAACTTTAAGTTTTGACACCAGCTCATACATAACCCCGGTAAAATGGGATTGTTAGCTAGTGTCATTTTTTATATCCATAAGTAGTGAGAAGCTATTAAAAAATATTCAACAAATTTTCACTTTATTGGACAAACGTTTCTTTATCGCTCATAATTGACCGAGGGTTCACCTTATGTAGTATGGTATAATCAGTCGAGCTATTACTTTAGTGTTTCCTTTAAACTTTTGTTTTAGGGGGGTAGAATCGTATTTACTCGTAAGGGCCTTAGGGAAGGCTCCCAAACGTGACCTGTAAAATATGTATGAATATGAAATTGGGAAACTTTAGGGGAGACCAGAGTTTGAATATAACAAAAGGCGCTGTGCCGGCTTTTTCACTGTCGATACAGCGCCTTTGTTATGTCATCGGGAACATATATTTGATAACTACGCTAATACTAGTGATATCACTGTTGACGGTTGGTGAAGTTAGTGTGAAATTTCCTATAAGAATATGATAATATAAGGGTATGTGATAATCTTTAGTATTGCGCATAGAAAACAAAGAAGGAGGCAACAGTATGAGTAATAAATCTAGGCATCGTCGACTTTTATTTATGATGGGACTAGTCTTATTTTCGTTATTAGGGTCAATATGGATATCATCTAATAATGGTATGACCGTATATGCTGATAGCAAGACAAATATTACCCAGAACGGTACGGAGTCCGGGACTGTTATTAATCAACAGGAAGAACCGCAGATAAGTACCGTTAATAGTAATACCACAGATAATACTAGTTCTTCGGACGATCAGACGTCTCAGAAACAAGTTACTAATACAGAAGCACAACCGAGAGCACCAACTGACAATAATCAGCCAGTTCAGGAGGACCGTAATTATATAAGTAATAGTCAATACTCGACTTCTAATAGTGGGGCTAATACTAATCAGGGTCCATCAGTTAATAGTATTTCTAAGAATAATAGTTCCCCATCTGCATATAATAAAGGAACTAGCGTTGATATTACAATTACCAATCAGAGATCATCAACTAAGGAGATCTCAGGTGGAGGAACTACAGAATTCTCTTTTGACTTTTCTGTTCCTAATTCAGTAAGATCCGGAGATTATACGACAATATCACTTCCTAATGAGTTGGATTTTACTAGAGATCAATCATTTAATGTCTACGCTCCTGATGGGGTGACTACGGTTGCTAGTGCAATTATTAATAAAGAAAAAAAGACGTTGGTCTTAACATACACGGACTATGTAAATACACATGATGATGTTACCGGCCACATTAATATGCAAATAATGGCTGACACAGAAAAGGTGAAAAAGGACACGATACTCCCTGCAACAATTAAAATAAACGGGAATGTAGTTACTATCGATAGCACGGGTATAAGCTATAAAGTTAATAAAGGTGATAGTGATATTGATTTTTATAAATATGGATGGATGGATTATGATAACAATGAACTTAAATACCATATTGCTATAAACACAACTAATTCTAAACGGAATAATGTTATTATTAAGGATATTCTTAATTCTGCTGGAGTTAATTACGAACAGTCAAGCATAAAAATTGCAACTGGAACTTGGGTTAAGGACGCCAATAACTATTGGTCATTGTCTAACCCTAAAGAAGTAACTGAAAAATATACCCCTGAATTCAATGGCTCATCTTTTTCTGTGAATCTTGGTAATATCAATCAGGGTTTCTCTATCACCTATAAGGTAAAGCCTTCTCATAAGTTGATTAACGGAGAACAAATTAAAAATTCATCAAGTTATTCGTATAACGACCATAAGATGAATGAGTTTACTAATACAGTATATTATCAAGAGGCAAATGGTACTGCAAACGGATATAATTATAGTTTAACAATAAAAAAGGTGGATGAATCTGGCAATCCATTACATGACGCTATCTTTGATGTAATTCGACAGTCAACTGGAGAAGTTGTAGGAACTATCACAACAGATTCCTCAGGCCAGGGCACTATCTATGGGTTGTTACGTGATAGTTACCAATTGAAAGAGGTCAGTGCACCTAAGGGATATCAATTAGCAGATACGGTAATCGTAACTTCTACAAATTTTGATTCAAAAGGGGCCGTTATTAAAATTATCGATAAGATTGAGAAAACCTCAGTTTCAGGGACGAAGACTTGGAAGGATAACAACAATCAAGATGGAATCCGCCCAAGCTCAATCACCGTGAACTTGTTGGCTAACGGTCGGCAAGTCGCAAGTAAGACGGTTAGTGCTAGTGATAACTGGCAATACAGTTTTGACAACTTAGCCGCTTACGCTAATGGTCAGAAGATTACCTACACGGTAACGGAAAATGCAGTTGCTGGGTACACAAGTACTGTTGATGGTTACAACGTAACTAACAGCCACACTCCTGCTACCGTCAAGGTATCTGGAACCAAGACTTGGAAGGATAACAACAATCAAGATGGAATCCGCCCAAGTTCAATCACCGTGAACTTGTTGGCTAACGGTCGGCAAGTCGCAAGTAAGACGGTTAGTGCTAGTGATAACTGGCAATACAGTTTTGACAACTTAGCCGCTTACGCTAATGGTCAGAAGATTACCTACACGGTAACGGAAGATGCAGTTGCTGGGTACACAAGTACTATCGATGGTTACAATATTACTAATACCCATAATCCGACAACACCTAAGAAGCCCCAGGTTCCTAATAACCCGACAACGCCTAAGAAACCTCAAGTTCCTAATAATGGAAATAAGGTAGTACCAAAAGATTTCACTCAAGGTAAAACGTACGATAAAACAAGTAGATTACCTCAAACAGGTGATAGATCATCAATAGGTATGATGTTCGTTGGAATAGTAATGTTACTATTAAGCTTAGGTTTAGTAGTTATAAACAGGTTTACTATCTGATCATGATTGGATGGCCTTTAGTGGACTAATATAGGTAATTTATTAGAGGGTTTATGACATAAGCCTCCTAAGAAGAAGAACCGTTTAGAGTTTCATTTGAAATTCTAAACGGTTCTTTCTTTTTCCAAATATAATTTATCACGACATTTTAGCATTGATGTCCAATACCAAATGGTATACTAATATCAGTGAATTTCATCTTAGCAGTGGTAAAGCTACATCTGTCATCTATCTTAGACGGATGTGGTAATGAAATAGTTTCTTATACTATTAATTTTCTTGCTATATGTTACCTGGATGTCTACATTAGTACCTGCTTCTGTATGATCAGCATAGTAATTTGTTATCTTGACTTTACCTTTAAGACCATTCTCTATAGATATCTTTTGAATCCTCCTCTGATATTTCTTATTATAATATCTAACCTGTTTAAATCTATACATTAGCGAATCTACGTAAGAGGAATGTATTCTAATAGACATTGTGAATAACACTGTGAGCACGATAGGTAATAGAATTATTCCACCGATTATCGCTAATATCCATTTACTAGTATTATTTGATCGCTTATTCATCGTCTACACTGACTCTATTAATTTAATTATCTTAAATACGATTATACTTAACTATAACAGTGAGAATTACTGTAGATCAATTACTAATATATAGATATAAAATCATTCCACACCTTTTAATGCCTGTACCATATCAATATTTTTAATCCTGCGGCTAATGAAGAGTGTTGTTGATAGTGAACATAGCCAAACAAAGAGCGAGGAAAGCAAGATTGTTTGCCAGTTATAATATCTGGTGTACTCTAGATTAATTGTCGAGAAAGTATCTACATATCGACCTAAGAACCAAATACCCGCGGGAATACCAACAACCCAACCAATGAGAGTCGTAATGAGGTTTTCAATTAACGTTAGTTCCTGTAATTCTTTTTTATGGATACCGAGGACACGAAGAGTAGCATAATCTCTTGTTCTTTCAATAAAGCTTAATGAACCAAGATTATAAAGGACAATAATAATGAGCAAAGCTCCAAAGAAAATAATCAATGCAAAGATACTCATTAAACTATTAATAAAGTTGTGAGCATTCTTCTTTTGTTCATTAATCGAAACAATAGAAGTGGTATTTTCTTTACTATGTTGATAGTTTTTATCAGTTAGCAATATTGATGGTTGATAAAAACCGTGAGCCTTTTGCCAGGTATGAGCGGTAATATAAGCACCCTGATTGGTCTCTGAATTAACTATGCCCTTAACTTTAAAAGTATACTGTTTATCACTTCCAAACGTCTTAACTTTAAGGTGATTACCTTTATGAATCTTAGCTCTTTGTGCAAAACCGTGAGTAACATATAAACCACCATCTTGAATATGCTTACCCTCTGTTGTCTTGACATTAACAAATTGTCCACGGTCAACGATAATTAGTGATCGGTTATAACCGTCATCAGGACTAAAATGTGCTTGATTAACTTGAAGCCATTGTTTAGCTTGTGGATGTGACTGCTTGAATGAATTAATATTATTGACATTTACGCGCTGATGATACGAGTAATTATTATTATATGTTTTATTAATTAGATGGTTCATTGATTGTGGCATTCCAATACCAGCAATTGTAAGCATCATTCCACCAGCTACTCCAACAATTCCCATCAATGTTCGCGTTCGATTAATAAAAACATCTCTAAGTCCCCACCTACTTGTGTACGTTAAGTGTTTCCATAATCCATGCCAATGTTCAAGCCATACCTCTCTTCCTTGATTCTCTGTTGTCCCATGTAAATAAATAGCCGGTAACCCTTTAGTGCCACCTCTAGCTGCAAAGTAAGCTGAGAATACACAGATTAAAACTATAATAATCATTACCAACAGGGCAGAAAAATTATATGATATTTGCCAGCTTGGCAGCGAAAACATTTTCCTTTGCGAATTTAGAACAAACCAAGAAACTAATGGAGCTACTATAATTCCAACAATTGTTCCGAGCACACCGACAATAAGTCCAAAACTTGCATAATGACTTTCAATCTGAATATTAGAAAAACCTAGTGCTTTGAATGTCGCAATTTCACCTATCTGACTTTTAATTAGTCGCTGAATAGTTGTATACATGGCTAAAATTGCTAGTAAAACAAAGATAAATGAAAAAAGGTATGATAGATTTCTAATTTCGATTACTCGATCTGTAGCCGTTGAAATATCAGATAAAGTTTGTCGATTATAGTAAGTTAATAGTCTCTTACCAAAAATCTTTTCACTTACTTGCCTAAAGTTTGTGTGTTTGCCAGTAATCTCTACAATATTTTGCTGTCCTTGATAACCTAGCTTTCCATAAAGGGTATTTGGCGAGACATACGCATAACCATAATTGGAATAATTTGGAGCAATAAAATCTTGTGTTCCTGTGAAATAGATATGGTTAGGGCTTTGAATAATTCCCTTTACTTTTAAGTTAACCTTATTGCTATTATAAGTTACTGGGAGCGTATCACCAACTTTAATTGAATTAGCTTTTGCATATTCCTTATTAAGCCAGATACCATTACTACTTTGACTATTATACTTAGCTCCCTTAATCTGATGCCAACTAGTTATTGGTTTTTGATAAGATTCGATAATTAAATGATGGTCATTTTGTGTAACCTGTAATCTAGTTCCGGTAGCAACTTTTTTAATTCCCTGAGTTGCCAGTAATTTATTTTTATCATTATTAGTAATATATTGGCTTTGTATCCAATAGTTTGGTAATTGATTTTGATTTAGATAATTATTTAAGCTAACTTGTAATCCATGCCATGCACCTTGCAAACCAACAAACACTATAATAGAGAGCATTGCCATTAAAAAGACGGACATGAATTGGGCCCAATTATGCTTAATATCACGGAAAAGCTTTCGGTTTAATAGTTTCAATGATTAATCCTCCTCTACAACCGCTGGATTTTGATTATCATAAATTCCCTCAATCTGACCATCTTTTAGTCTGATAACTCGGTCAGCATAGTCTTCAAATTTTGGATTATGTGTTACCATTACAACAGCCGCTTCTGTTGACTTTGAGATCTCTTGGAGAATTTTCATAATTTTCATACTTGTCTTTGAATCTAAAGCACCAGTAGGCTCGTCACATAAAAGTAATTTAGGCTTTTTAGATAGTGCTCGTGCGATTGAAACTCGTTGCATTTCACCACCCGACATTTGATTAGGAAAATTATTTAATCGCTTAGTTAGGCCGACCTGTTGTAAATACTCTTTAGCATGTTGCCCATTACCACTCAATTGGGCGGCAATGGCAACATTTTCTAAAGCGGTTAAACTAGGAATTAAATTGTAGAATTGAAAGACAAATCCGATTTTGTCCCTACGATAATTTGTTAGTTCGTGATCATTTAGATCAGATACTAAACTTTTATCAAATCTAACTTTGCCATGAGTTGGCCGATCCATACCACCAAGAATGTTCAAAAGAGTACTTTTCCCGGAACCGGAGGGACCTAAAATAATAGTTAGATTACCTGGTTTAATATGGAAACTTACATTATGAAGAGCTTTAACTCTTTGATCACCAACATGATATTCCTTATCAATTTTTTCAAATTCAATCATCTAATTAACATCCTCTCAAATAATTTTATACGTTGTAGTAAATACATGATATATCATGTATTCACTATAATAGACTACATGTCACGTTTTTTCTAGTATTAATTAGAACTTTATAATATAATCCAATTAATATTACTAATTGCTATTACGGAGTGATATAAAAATGGATAAAAAAATTGAAATTTTGAGATTTTTAATTAAAAGCTGTGAGCGCGAATTTTTGCATATCTTCAATGATTTACTTAAAGATTTAGGTCTAACCCCCAATCAGGTCGAAGTACTAACGATCCTTAACGCCTATGGCGCAATGTCTGTAAAAGACTTGGGAAATTTGTTAATATGTGAGAAGAAATCACCTAGTCGATTAGTTCAGTCACTAATAAAAAGAGGATTATTAGAAAGAAAAGTTAATAAAGAAGATAAAAGAGTGAGTCTAATTTGTTTAACATCTCAAGGTAAAAAATTGATACCAAAAATTAATAGTATCAATATTAAATTCAACCGGATTATAGAGAAAAAGGTTCCTAGTACCAACGAAGTAGACCAAGCAATTGACATACTTAGCTCATATCTAGGAGGAACTGATAGTCTCACCAAGATACATAGAAGGTATAGTTAAAAATAAAACCATACTCTTTTATAACCGTACAATACCCCTTAGGGTTGACACTTTAAATAATAAAAGTGTCATCTCTAGGGGGTGTTTTGAATAAGAACATATTCAACGACGGAAAAATTAAGGTTACTCAGTAATTACCAAGATTCAGACTACTCACTCGGGGTATACGCGGGTTATCACCAGGTGCGGACCTCTAGCCTTAACAGATGGATTAAATAATTTTTAACGGCTGGTTTGGCTGGATTGATTCGCCCTGAACACAATCACAGGTACACACTTCAAACCAAGCTATCAGCCGTTAAAGCTTACCTTTCAGGTACCCTGTCAGGCCAAGCAATTCTCAATAGATATCAAATTCGTAGTCTTTCCCAACTACATCAATGGATTGTCCGGTACAATAGTGGACAATTAAGTGTTGCTTATGCAACAAGAAAGCGAGCTAGGAAAGTGGGCCGAAAAGTTACTTTTGAGGAGAAACGGCCAAATTACTCAATGGACAATTGATCACGAGTATAACTATCAAGCCGCGGCAGAAAAATTTAATGTCAGCTATCAACGGGTCTATTCATGGGTACGAAAGTACCAAAGAACTCACGATTGGGAATCCCTTCAGGATAACCGGGGTTGCCATAAAGGCAAAACACCAACCAATGAAGTGGAAAGATTACGACAAGAAGTAAGGCAGCTGAAAGCTAAAGCGAAGGAACGGGAGGTACAGATTGCCTTCGCAAAAAAATTGGTCGAAATACACAATCGGGAGGTGGAACGGCCGGACGATATCAAGCGATTCAGGAAATGAGCCAAAGTGGGTATAAGGTATCTGATCTAGTTAAAGCAGCCGGGGTAAGTCGGCAGGCTTACTACAAGTGGCTTACCCATGAACCGACGGTTCATGATATTCAAGATCAAGAAATTCTAAAGCTCGTTAAACAGTTAGAAGCACAACATAAACACTGCGTTGGTTATGACAAGATGACCCGTTTGATAAAGCAGGAAAGATTATCATACACAGTTAACAAGAAGCGCGTCATGCGCATTACGAAGGAACACAGTATTAAAGCGGACTATCGTCAGCCTAAGAGAAAACGTGTGCAGGAGCAGGAAACTTATGAAGCACAGAATACCCTGAACCGCCAGTTTGAACAAGCTGCCGCAAATCAGGTGTGGGTGACGGACACGACGGAAATTGCCTACAACATTCGTAAGTACAAAGTCCGTCTACACGTTGTCCTGGATCTATACGGTCAATACCCACTTAGCTGGATTATTACGCCTACAGAAACGAGTACTGGGGCTATTAAAGTATTTCAAATGGCCAAGCAGAAAGCCGGAGGTCTGGCACCGCTAATCCACACTGATCGCGGAGCAGCATATACTTCCAAAGCATTCAACCACTACTTTGCTAGTAATAACAGCCAACATAGTTACTCAGCCCCAGGAACGCCAGCTGATAATGCGGTGATAGAGCACTGGTGGGCTGATTTTAAATCTATCTGGTTGGCACACTCACCACAACCACAAACGTTTGAAGACTTAGAACAGCTGGTGACAGAAGGTATCGATTACTTTACGCATTCCTTTATTTCAGGCAAAAGAAATGACCTTACCGCAGCAGAATACCGCTTCGGCAAGGCCAACCAGTTTTTATTATTTAATGTGTCAACTTGACAGGGTACAGTACCCAAACTAAAAGTCCTATTTCGTAACTTAGGTAAAAACCGACTGAACAATACTAGATGGCTCTTTACAAAGGTCTACTTTTCGACTTTCGGTTAACTTACACAAATCGTTTTCCAATAAGTAATTTAGAAGATCATTTCCTATTCTTCCTCCAAAATGAAAATTTCGCTCCGAGAAATCTAAGCAACAGGGTACAGTGGTTTGGTTTACTTTACAAAACTTACTGAATATATTTTTCCCTTTTTCAGTAAAAGAATAGTTAACTTTGTCAGAAGTAAAGATTAGATGTTTAAGCTCAGCATACCTAAAAATAGTGACCTCTAGTTTTCCACCAAGATGATGTAAACAGGTTCTTGCAATTCCTAAATTACTAATGGTATTTCTACTATCCAACATGTTATTACTGGCATTACCTAATTTCGTTACATTGTAGCTCATTTTATTTTTGTAATACCATCTACCGTAAAAATGTAATGAAATAATAGTTTCATCACACTGAAGTTGACTTATTACTTCTTCTCTGCTTAAATGGCAGACTTTTGACAGTTCATTAACAGTCAACCATTTATTACAGGTAAGTGCACTATTTACAACTCTCATTTGTTATCATCTCTCATAAAATCTAAAAAATTAGGAATTAACTCAAATATTCTATTTGTTATTTGATAAAGAACGAACTTTTTTTGTTTTGTAGTTCTTAGTAAATTTGCTTCTTTTAATATTTGTAAATGCCTGGATACAGTCGAGGTACCTAGTGATAAAAGCTGTGACAGTCCTTGTGTAGTACAAGGTGACTTCGAAACGGTTTTCAAGATCTGAAGTCTGGTTGGTTCACTAAGAGCCTTAAAAGTTAATAATAGTTCTTTTGGTGTATAAATTAGATCTGCTCTTTTTTGTAGTCCGTAAGTAATGACCACTCCATTTTTAAATGTATCAACGAATAGATGAGGCCAAGTAAAAAAACTTGGTATGAGCATAATTGTGTCAGTATCTTTAAGATCAATTTCTCTCTCAAAAGGCTTATTAATAATTAAAGTACCATTTTTCCAGTGCATACGGGCTACTTGCAATTCATCTATAGTACTTCGAATACCATGAATATTAATTGAGTTCGCCCGTATCTTGATTTCCTGAAATAACAGTTTTTTAATATTATTTTTTTCCCAAACCGCAGAAAAAACATTGTCATTATACTTAACGATAAATTTAAAAAAACGGTTAATGACAGTTTGCGGGTTGCCACTAAGGTCTTTTATAAGTAATGAATTCCGGTTAATAGAAAAATCCCGCCATTCAAGACCTTTAGCTAAATTTGGAATGAACGTGTTACTTCTATCGTGATTTAAGGTGGATAACTCATTAATTAGTCCATTTACATTACTTTGCCTACTAAGAAAAGCGCGAAGCATGGATAGTTCATCCTTTAGATTACTAGCATTGTATTGAAAATTACAAAGTACAGTGGGAGGAACACCTAATTCATATACAGGACTAAAGTAGTACAAATTATCAATATCCTCTTTATCTAATTGTTCCATTGTCTTTAAGGCCCAATCTACAACTAACCCATGATGCCTAGGATTCATCAAGACATGAAGACTTCTAAGAAGTTCATTCAGTGGTGAATAAACAAACTGAAATCTTTGAGTTAGTGTCTCGTCTGTTACAGTAGAGTATTTACTAAAGTTTATCTTAATAGTCATTTTGTCCTCTTTAATTCGATATTTCTTGAATCGATTGATTGTTAATTGAATATAAATTAACATAATTAGCACAATCTAACAAGGAGGATTAATATAATGATTCACGACAAAAAGCACTTAAAATACACAGCAATCCCAAACGAAGAGATGTATTGGGAAAGGGTAAATCGTAGTTTGGGTTGGCTCGGTGACACCAAACAGGAACAACATAATAAACAAGAAAAATTGAAAAATGTTGTAATTGGAATAGCAGGCACTGGTGGAATAGGAGGACAACTTGCACAACGGTTAGTTCGAATAGGTGTTCGAAATCTAAAATTAGCAGACCCAGATACATTAAAAGATGGTAGACTTTCATTCTTTCTGGAGAATACGCTATGAATATAAGAACTAAAGATGATTTAGTCGTTATAGTTGCTGGCATAGGAATGTTATTATCAACATTAGATACAGGGATTATCAATGTTGCATTACCATTTTTTAAATCTTACTTTGAAACTACAGCAGACATTGCTGCTATTGCAGTTACGGGTTATACTATTAGCCTTGCTGTTTTTATTCTTCCTTTTGGACTACTTAGTGATAAATTTGGTAAACTATCGTTCTCGTATATTGGACTGATAATTTTTGGGCTTAGCTCATTACTTTGCGGGCTTTCAGCTAATATTCAAATGCTAATTATGTTTCGAATTTTCCAAGGTATTGGTGCAGCTGCATTACAAGCAACATCAGCCTCTTTAATTACTACCTTAGTTTCAGCTGAAAAATCCAGTTCTGCTATCGGAGTTTTAGGAATTATGATTGGTGTCGGTCCTGTACTTGGTCCTTCATTAGGTGGATTGCTACTATCATTAAATAGTTGGAGAGGAATATTCTGGTTAAACATTCCGTTCGTCCTTCTGGGACTCATTTGTAATCACAAATTAATTACAAATATCTCTGAGAATAAATACGCTAAACACATTGATTACCCTGGAAGTCTTACTAATGGACTATTTGTGATACTGCTTATTAGTGGATTGTCATTGCTAAGCTCACATAGTATTATTGGGATAGCATTAATAATTGCTAGTTTAATAGCTGCAATTATTTTGTTTAAAGTAGAAAGAAATAAAGAAACTCCTGTTGTCAATGTAATAAATCTTATTCAGAATAAATCGCTACTGGTATATCTATATGAAACGATTGCCTTTGGCTTTGCTTCAGCCATAATCTTTCTTATGCCGCCTTATTTGTTTGAAACTGTCTTTAAATTAAATTCAGGATTGACGGGTATACTGGTACTAGGTGCACCTATAGGTCTAGTTTTATTTTCTAGAATATCTAGTGCACATAATAATGGTTTGAAAGATAATTCCTTTTCTAAAGTCGGACTATCTATTATTCTTTGTTCATTACTACTCTTGAGTCTATATCAAACATCTTTACCATATATTTTAGTTACAATTTGTTTGTTTATTTATGGTGTGGGTGGTGGCTATTTCCAACCGGCGAACATATCTGTAATTATGAAGTCTACTGATATCACTTCACAGGGTACTATTGGGTCACTCCAACGAATGGTTCAAAATGTTGCTATTGCTATGGGTACAGCAACAGGTTCAGTATTTTTAAACATGTGGTCTCATGAACTAGTAACAGCTATTAAACTTGGTTGGATTACTGCAGGATGCTTAATTATAATTGCAATAGCTCTAGATTTTGCCCTAAATAAAAATAGTTTCAAATAACTCTAAGACTAACAAAAACACCTGTCACACGCGACAGGCACTGATTTGTTTTGCTGAAATGTTAATGTACTTAATCAGTTTTTTTGGTTGCTTCTTAGAAAGTAGCAACAATATGGGGCATCTTTTCAGATGCCCTTTTTATGTTCAAATTCTAATTGATCAAAATTACTATTAGGAGGAATTAAATGAAACGCTGCTTTCCGAAAAACGATGATGCTCCACTCCTTACGAAGTATCATGACCATGAATGGGGTAAGCTGAACCTTAACGAGCATTACTTATATGAGATGATGGTTCTAGAATCCTTTCAATCGGGACTTAGTTGGCAATTAGTCTTGGATAAGCGAGAAAATTTTCGACAAGCCTTTGCAGGCTTTAATGTGGAGCGGGTTGCAAAATTTACCAGTAATCAACGTAAGCAATTACTGAAAAACCGAGGAATCATTCGTAATCAGCGAAAAATTGATGCCGCCATTAATAATGCCCGTGTAATGACGAAAATGCACCGTGAAGGGCATCAATTGTGTACAGTACTAACAACCTTAATTCCACAGCCAATCATTAACCACCCTCAACAGTTTACTGACATACCGACCCAAAATAGACTATCTCGAAACCTAGCAAAAGAGTTTAAAGAAATAGGTTTTCAATTTATGAGTCCGGTAACAACCTACTCCTTTCTTGAAGCGGTAGGCCTAATTAACGATCATATTGAAGACTGTCCTTTTAAGTATACTACTACGTAATCTGTAAAAATTACACTCTATCCTTTACTAATAAGACTCTCTTTTAAATTTAGGGACCATATGTGATAAATGGAACCTTAAGAATGCCAAAACACACCCCTTACTTTAGCCAAGTGGCTAAGTAGGGGCTATTTTTTAGTACTTTAAATTAGCTGAAAGTGGCGGAACAATATAACCTATGATCATATGCTATCTAATCGTGAGGGATAGCACTTATTTAACAGCTATACCAACCTATTTTTAATATTAATCACTGTCTGCGCCGATACACCAGTTTCAGCCGCAATCGCACGATAGCTAATTGGAGCACCAGCTGCTTTGTTTTTTAACTGATTAACGATACAACGATAAATAAATCGTTTTTGTGGATTAGGTGCGTCTGCGGCATAGGCGGGACGAGTTCCCCGATATTTCCCATTGGCTTTGGCAATTTCAATTCCTTGTCGTTGACGCTCGCGAATTTTCTTTCTCTCCGTCTGGGCCATATAAGCTAGCAGCTTGGTCAATAGGTCAAACATAAATTTATCCATATCTGAATCGCCGGTTCGCATAGACAGAAATGGCGCATCTAAGACTTCCATTTTAACTTGTTTGTCTCTGATCTGCTTGATGATATCACTAGCATCATCATAGTTACGACTCAAGCGATCCAAGGACGAAATAACTAATGTATCACCCTGCCGAACATACGCAATGGCGGCCTGTAATTCTGGTCGATTTTCGGTTGATTTCCCCGATTGCTTTTCTTCGAATACTTTTTCACACTTAGCTTTTTTAAGTGATTTGATTTGACGCGATAAATTCTGATCAGTTGAACTAACCCTGGCATATCCAATTTTCATCACTACTTCTCCTCTCGAAAATTTACCCTATGCTATTGGTAATAGATTAGACACTCAAATTGGACATTTTCTAACAGATTCAAGAATCGCTTACCATACCCAATAGAATCTCGTTTTTTCCCTATGTTCCTAGTATAATGTTTATTATCCATTTAGGGTACACTTAGTTTAGACACTTAAATTGTAACATAAATTATCTCTAAATACATAGAATCCTCTTCAAATATACGGTGGATCCTGATTAAACCATATAGGATTAATTGTTAAATTTGAGTGTACCCAATTTAATTAAAAATAACTTATTTTGGATAGAACTTGATGAAAAAATATCATAAAATATAGTTGAACAAATACTGATTCTGATAAAAAGAACAAGAACCTTTCCACTACTGATCATATATTACGTATTACGGTTGCTGATTAGTTAGACAATGTAGAATCGGATTTTTAGAAAGGAGCAGACATTATTATGGGGAAGAAGAATTATCGCTTAAAAGAGGAAAAGTATCGGGAACAGGTTACGCGTTACTCGCTTAGGAAGCTCAGCATTGGAGTAGCGTCGGTTGCCCTGTTTCCTTTTGTATTGAGCTCGCCTCAAGTCCACGCCGCAACCTCTTCGGAAAGTAATACTAGCCCCGCTGCCAGTGTTCAAACCAGCGGGGCTAGTGCGTCGTCTTCGGCTTCTACGGATGATGTCAGGGTCGCCGGTAATCAGGCAAGTGACGGTAACTTAATTGATAAGACGACCACAACAACCACCACGAAGGATAGCCAGGGGACAACGACCACCACGACAACGACCGGAACGTTAGATCCCAAAACCAATTTATCCACCAATGATCAAGCGGCGTCCCTTAATTCAGAAGTTAATAAGGCCAATGCTGCCGGCGTAAAGACGACCCAGACCGCCGACCAAACGTATGACAATGTTCAGGCGGCTGGTAATGACTACGCTAACCAAATTAACAATCTTAACAAGACAACCAGTGATTATAAGCAAGCCGTTCAAGCCTTCCAGAATTCACTGAAGAAATACAACGATACGGTTAATAGCTACCAGGTTGCTAAGCAAGAATATGAACAGGCGTTAGCAAAGTACAATCAGGAGCAAGCGGAATACCAGCGCTACAAAGAAAGAAATGCTCAAAACCTTGCTGACTTTAAGAACGATAGTAATTTAACCGATGTTTCCCAAACCACTACGAGCAGTAATGGGAATGAAGAAACGGTAACTAGCGCGACGGTTAAATTACCAACCGAACTGGAGAAGGCTATTAAGGAAGCCCAGCAGCTGGGCATGACTGTTAACCAGAACGATTCATCCGAAGCTGATAGTAGTGCTGATGCTTTGAGCAAGTACGCCACGATGACAGAGGCGATCAACAAGGCAATCACTGAATACCAGCAGGCACTTAGTAACTATGAAGCGCAAATGGCCGTCTACGCTGATCAGAAAAAGAAGTGGGATGAAGAGGACAAGGCCTTTAAGGAATATCAAAAACAAGCCGCGGAATCGCAAGGGGCCGGGGCAGTAGTGGCCGCGCAAGGCCTGGTTTTTGAACAGCAAAAGGATGCGACGATGACGATTGAAGGGGCCGATATCTACATGACGAAGGAAGTATCGGATCAGCTTAATAGCAAAGACGTCATTAGCCGTTTTGATAAAGCAGCTCTTGATGCCATGCAGGATGCCAGTGGCAATAAAACAGCTTACCAGCAGAACAATCCTCATGGAGAAGCCGAGAATACTTGGATCGTCTTAAAAAAGGGCCAGCCGGTGACCGTCACCTACCACAACCTTACCGGGGCGACGTACAATGGGAAGCCGATTGATCATGTCGTTTATAAGTATGAACTGGAGAGCTCATCTGACGGCACAGATGAAGTCATGGCTCAGATTATGCACGACCCAACCGAAACCATCTGGGTGGGAAGCAACTCCACCGACCCTAATAATCATTTACGAGTTAAGATGACAATTGCCTTCTATGGTAGCGACGGTAATAAGTTTGATACCTCAGACGGGAAGGCCGTTTTGAGCTTAGCATCCTTGAACCACTACACGACCATTCCATACATTAGCGATAGTGGGCAGCAAGAAACCATTCAGATGAACCACTTGGAAAGGGTTAACATTGGTAATAATGAATTTGTGGGTATTCCTGGTTCGTCAGTAACCCTTAATGAGAACGGCTGGGTTTACTCGGTCAATAGTAACCAAAGGGTTTCCGAAGGTGCAAAGTTTGATGCTGATGATATGTATGGGTACGTAAACAAGCAGACGGGCGAAACCTTCTACACTTCTGATTCAGACATTACCAATAATAAATATATCTTAGCCCATGGCGGGGCCCAGAATTGGGTTGCGGCGTCGAAAACCGTTGGATGGGATGATGTGCCAAGCGTCAACGACGGCAAGTGGCCGGTAAACAAGTACTACGGGGCCGGGGCGATGAAGCTAACCGGGGACTCTATTGAATTTGATGTCAGCGGTAATACGCCAGACTTTAACACCTCTTACTGGTTTAACATCAATTCATCGATTGCCGTTCCGCAAGATCCTGGTAATCCACCGGCACAACCTGTTAAGCCGACTGCGAATGTTGAATACAACCAGCTCACGGTTTCGAAATTGGAAACTGTTAAATCGCCAACCGCACCGAAACCAGAATTTGACCATGAGAAGCCGGGTGAAAAACCGCAAGCTCCCGAGGTCCCAAGTGCTGAGTGGCATTTAGCCAAAGTAGTGAAGGTTGCTAAAGAGACGGTGCCGGATAAGCCAGCGGAGCCAAATAAGCCAACTGAACCAAACAAGCCAGCAGAGCCAACAAAACCTAGCCCTGTAAAAGCGATACGGCAGACTTCTACCGTAACCCAACCAACTAATGAAAAACGCCTTCCTCAAACTGGGGACGAGAAAGATACCAAGCAAAGGATGCTGGGGACGATTTTGTTAGCCATGGTTTCGTTCTTGGGATTCACTCAGCTAGCTTCTTTTTTCAAAAAGAGATCCTGAGAAGGTTAACTCCATCAAATTAACACAGCTACAAGTTAAATTTTAGTGGCTGGGGAAAGCTCTGAGAGTGTCAATAATTTTGTGTAAATTGGAAAAGCCTTCCAAAGTATGTTAAATTTAGTTGAACATTGAGCTAAAGTGTCATGACAGGATTGAAAAAGATGCCACCTCAGAAGAAGACGGTAAGCTTAAGTTTGTGAAATGATAAATTCGCGGAATTTAATTTACACCAACATTTTGGACTTGACCGTAAAACCTACGAAAAAACAGGTAAATTACCTCAAACAGGTAATGAATCATCAATGGGTATGATGTTAATCGGACTAGTGACGTTATTGCTAAACTTAGGTTTAGTAGTTATAAGTAGATTTACTATTTGATCATGATTGAATGATCGTAAGCACTCCACAACGAACCGGGTTGAATCTTAACCATTGATGGTATCTCAGATCCCTGGGTTCAAACAAAAATAGCGGGCGACCAACGCAGTTTTCTGCGTTAGTCGCCCGCTTTGGTTTCTCTATTAAACACGACACATGGCCTGAATTTCTGGGCCCCGGTAAATAAGCCTCAATATCTGGCGTGTTACGTTGCGTGTAAACCGTTAGTAATGGTTAAAAATACTTAAAGACGTCCAGTTTATTTACTTTTTCCATTTGCACAATACCAAACCAGATCGTATTAGCCTTTGCGCCTGCCGTTGGTCTTGTGAACAGACTTATTCTTTCGCACCGGCGTGGGAGAGTGGATCTTTTGCTCATCGTGGTTATTGTGTAAAGGTAGATCACAATGCTCAAAGATCTGGTAAACCCGGTCCTTTAGATTAAGGGCATTGTTAATCACATTGCGTAATAATTTTAACAGTGATTTCTTGATTGTTTCCTCGATTAACTAGTCGGCTTTGTGTTTCTAGGGAGTTAGCTTTTCACAACCGGGGTCTTAAAAAGATCATTCAAGGCTTCAGACATTGTTGGATGAGTATAGATCATGTCGCGTAATCTTTCGTAAGGTAATTTGGCCTTCATTGCCAATGCAATTAGATTGGTGGTTTCATGAGCCTCAGCGGCATATAATGTTGCCCCTAAAATAAGGTGTGTTTTTTGATCAACGATTACCTTATAAAGCCCGCGTTGATCCTCCAAGACCCGGGCCTTTGGAATCGCCTTAACTGATAGCTTGAAAGTTTGAAAGTTATAACCTGCACTCTTGGCCTGACGTTCATTTAAGCCAACGTTGGCCAGCGGTGGATTTAGGAATGAAGCAGTTGGTATTACCGATCGATCAGCCGTTGAGCGATTCCCCTTACCAAACAATTGATCTATGATAATACGAAAATCATCCAATGAGACATAAGTAAACATAGGGCCACCATTAACGTCACCTAAAGCCCAAATGTTTTGTACTGTAGTTCTTAAATGATCATCGACCTGAATAGCACCGCGATTGGTTAAAGCAATATCAGTATTTTCTAGTCCTAAACTACTTATATTAGGTCGCCGACCGACTGCAACTAATACCGCATCAAATTCCGCAGTGTTAGTTTGACCACCTTGTTGATAATATAACGTAACCTTCTCACCATTATCTTTTACTTGAGTTAGTTGAGTCGCCGGTTTAATCTCGATCCCTGCGTCAGTCAGATCTGCTACGACCTCGGTCGCAATATCAGGATCTTCGCGCTCTAACAATCTGGTATGTTGGTCGAAAATCGTTACATGCGTACCAAAGGAATTAAACATTCCAGCAAATTCAAGGCCAATATAACCGCCACCAATAATTGCTAGTCGTTTCGGTTGTTTCTTCAATTCCATAGCTTCTTTAGACGTAAAAATCCGCTGACTAAATTCTAACCCTGGGATTGATGGCCAATTTGGAACTGCTCCAGTATTAATAAAGATACGTTCACCTCTCACCTTCTTAGTCGTTCCATCACTCATTACGACTGCCAAAACATAATTGTCGATAAAACGGGCTGACCCATCCCAAACCGTTGCTAGTGGCTCATCAGCCACCATATGATAGTTTTTGTTTCGCAACTGTCTAGTCATCTCACCACGCTTATTAACTGCTGTAGTGAAGTCCACGCCACGTTGGCCATTAAAAATTAAATTTTTAGATGGTAGGCAGCCAACATTGATGCAAGTTCCTCCGTACATTTGTTTAGACCGTTCGATCAGAAGCACGGTCTCATCATGCTGCGCCAAGTACTTAGCTAATGTCTTACCCGCCTTACCAAATCCAATAATAATATTTTTAAATTTATCCATTGTTTTACCCGCCTTTTACTAGTCATTTATTATTGTACTTATTATAAGTAAGTAAAATGTCAAAAGCAATTTATATGCTCAAATACCTGTTTATCTGACTTGACTTTATAGTCATCATTTAACCATCTTATTCGTCTTTTACCACAGTTCCCTCTAGTAGCTGATTTTATGACCTTCTTTACTTTTGTAATCGTACTGTCTGGTAGGATTTGTGCCCGCTCTTGGACCGCCCTACTGGACACTTGTTATTTCCCATTGCAGCAGTACTATTAGCCTTGCTTGCTGACCTTGCTAGTGTTGTAGCTTTCCTTTGCTGTCAAGAGCAGTTTTATTGCTCTTGGTTGATTTTTAATTTCCCTGTATAATGGATTGAGCAAGAAGTTTTAAGGGCGGTGGCTGTCTTTTCCCTTGTGAGGTGAGGCCCATGGGAACATGGAATAATCTTCAGGAAGGTTTCACAGTCAATGAGCTTCTTCCAGACACTCTCGTTGATGTTGCTGTTTGGCACGTTTTTAATCGCGCTACTCAGCTATATCGACAAACACCACAAATAAAAAAGCCGCCCCGATCATAACTTTGGCGAGTTACGGGACGACATTATCGTTTAGTTAACTAATGCCACCGCCTTTGAAGCGGCTT
Source organism: Limosilactobacillus portuensis (assembly GCF_028607025.1). NCBI lineage: Bacteria > Bacillati > Bacillota > Bacilli > Lactobacillales > Lactobacillaceae > Limosilactobacillus > Limosilactobacillus portuensis. The sequence continues at coordinate 6,768 of NZ_CP117297.1, read as the reverse complement.
GCGCGGGAAGTCCTGTTCTAGCGGGGCTTCCTTTTCTGTTTATATTATAGCATGACCTTTAAAAACTGGCTAACGCTTTAAACTTTGATCCAGTTCGGATTTGGGTTGTTTGATTGACGGATTCTGTTCAGTAAATGCTTGCAGCTGTTTTTGTGTTCGCTTACTGATTTCATGGTGTATATCATTTAGTTTATTTTTTAGTTCTGATTTTTGTTGTGGGTTCCTTGCTTGCTGAACTTGTTGTTGCAAGCTTTGATATAACTGATTAAGCGCTCGGGCTGATAGCTTTTTTATTTTACATTTAAATTACAAGTGCATACCCCCATCTTCATGCCGATTCCGGGTTTGGTGTTGCCGCTGCTTTTTCGTCATTGCCCACTCGGTCTCTTTTAAACCGCGTAGTTGCTGTTTTCTTAGATAGTCCGTATTTTTCGCATATAAAATGGTCATTAAGGCTTCGTCCAAAATATTAGTCAGGTAGTTTTTCGGGCTAGTTGGGTAATAATTAATGGCCTGATAGTCCTTAACTTGAGCTTGCTTATATTGATCAAAGCGCATTGTCTGTTGTTTCAAACGGGTTTGCACCATTTCAATTTGTTGGTGATCCAACTTAGGATCTTGGCCACATTCGCCAATAAATAGTTGCCGGGTGCCATCATGTTTTAAGACCCGTTGCAGTCGATGATCCTGAATATCTTTTAATTCCATTTTACCTAACAGGTAATTTAAACCGGCTTGGTGTTGCTGACTAGTAAAGACGACCGGTGGCTGCTGTTGCAATTGCCTAAGATCATCGGCACTTAATGGCTTTAATTCTGGGTCATAGTAAACCACAGCGGTATAGATTTGCTCCTTATCAATCGTCTCTAGCTTATCCAGGTCACTGTCCGGAAAAGCAGTCGTTAGAATGCTGTTGTATTGGGTTTGAACTACGGCTTTAACTTCCCGCATGACCCGTAAATTTTTCACCGCTTTCGAAATGAATTCGAGTTCGTTAGGTTGATAAGCGGCTAGCATGCCCCGATCAGTATGCCTCAAATCGTCTAACTGGTGACCATGTTTGGCTAGTACCGTGGTTAATTGCTTCTCAATTGTTTGGGCCTGCTGATTAACTAACTGCCAGCTGGTATATGGCCGCTTGGTAAACGTCAATAATTGCTGGGTTAATAAGTCACTTCGAATATCCGCTAACCGTTCTGCCAATTCGCTACCCTTAAAAATCGTTTGTTCACTATTAGTTTCTTTAATTAGTTCCCGTCGTTCAGCTGCGGTTGTCTGTTTAAAATTAAGTTCCGGATAAAGCTGTTTCGTTACTCGTTCCACCACTTTATTTAACAACTGGTTAGCTTGTGCTAGTGATGTGGTCTGCTGGTCAATCGTGAGTAATTGCTTGGTCACATCTTCACCAACCGCGTGTTTAATTAATAAGCTGTTTTTCCAATTAAATAGCATGCGCTGTTTATCGTCTAAATGTTCTAAATCGACATAGGCTTTCAATTGCTGACTTAGATGACTAATTGTGTGTTTTTCAGAGAATGATAGCTCGTCAGTTAACGCGTCAAAATGTTCATGATTTCTTATCTTTTCGTCAAGATTATGATATTTAGCTTGGGCGCTTCTTTGTGCGCTAACTTGTTGATTAAATTTTCTTCTTTCATGCCGCTTACTATTGATTCCCTCATGTTGAGTTGGAATTTCATCTATTCCTTGATTTTCAAAGGATTTTTCACTGATTCGATCCGGAATATTTTTTTGCTCTAAAACCTGATTGACGCTAACTGCCCAATTATGACGCCATTCAATTATTTTTTCTTTCTTATCCCAATCGACCATCAGTATCTTTCTACTCTTAGGGTACTTGCTAGTTCCGGTATACATTTTATTGCCATTCTCATCTAAAATATATTGTTTTTTACTCTTGATTCCCCATGTCCCGTCTGGGTTAAATGGTCGGTTAGTTAACATCACATGTGCGTGCGGATTGTCTGGGTGATCTCTATGAATTGCCACATCAGCCACCATGCCTTGATCAACAAAATTCTCTTGCACGTATTTTGTCAGTAATTCTTTCTGTTCATCTTCGCTTAGTTCAACTGGCAAAGCCACGTTAAACTCTTTTGCATACCGAGAATTTGCTCGCCGATCTTTTCTTTCTACTTCGTTCCATAATTTTTCTCGATCACTTGCCCATGCTGGCGCATTTTTAGGAGTTAAAATAAAACTCTCTGGCATAACTGACCGAGCATAGAAATAGTGGCGACCTTCTTGATCATCAAATAATTTTTCACCACTTCGATAAGCGGCACTGGCAATGGCACTTCGTCCTTTCCCAGCACTAATATTACTAAAACTCATATGAAAAATTGCCATACTAGTCACCGTCTTTCTTTGGATCTATTGGTTGATTTTGTTGTCGCCAACGGCGACTTCTGATACAAGATTTTAGCACGATTTACCCCATAAGTATTTAGTGGGGTGTAAGTGCGCATTGACCTCGTTTCACTCGGTCTTCTGATTCCCTTAACTTTAACTTAGTGTATGCCTTCCGCTTCGCTATTTCAAATTTTATACTTTGACTTAACGTTTCCCTTATGATATAGTGTCAGTGATTATTTCTAATATGATTGGAGAGATCGTTATGTCTCAAAGTAACTTAGAAAAACAAGAAGCTAAATTAAAAGCCCTTAATCAAAAAATTAAGGACGAAAAAAATAAGATTGAACAACGGCTAGGTAAACAAATCATCAGTCAAGCCAATTTAGATTATGCTAATTTGTCTAACGATCAGATTAAGCTTTTAGCTAAGCAATTTTCTGAATTTTTAAAGGTAAAGTCCGTAGATCATTAGCCATACGAGATGGGGAAATTCCATGTCTAATCAATATGAAAAATTAGTCGAGCAGCAAGCGCGTTTAAAACAAAAAATTGAGCGGGAAGATTTTAAATTACGGCAATCTAAATACTATGAAAATCGGCAAGCCCGTAAAGCCCGTTCTCGCCGACTAATTCAAAAAGGAGCCTTACTCGAAAAATACTTTCAGGCTGATAACTTATCAGTCGAACAAACCGAAGAACTTTTAAAAATATTTGCTAATTACGTTAACGCCCATAAACCGAACAAATTCAAAAACGATCAACCTAATAACTAGGCCGATCGTTTTTGTTTTCAGGATCATTTTTTAGCTTAACTTCTGGGTTATGATCTGCAAAATTTTTTAACTGTTTTTGCACATTTTCTGAACAATTAATATTTTGATTTATCCAAGGGAAATGGATCAAATCATTTTTGATTATTTCTGATGGCACACCATGTCCACCCTTTTGTACCCGATCCTCTACTCTCTTAATAGCTAAATTTTCATCTCGTAGGGCAACATACAATAAAGTCACTTCAAAGCCATTTTCATGCGCTTTATCAATCAAATTTAGTTGAGCCTTACCTCTTCCAGCAAGTGTCGTTTCTACATGAATACTTTGTCGGTTATCTAAGGAATAGTGTAGTTGCTTTATTTCTTCACGCATGGCTTTTAAATTGTCGCTGTCTTTATGCCAATCGCCACCCATTTGTCGTAAAATCTCATCAGCATTAATCCGTATTGTTTTATCAAACAATATGGGAAATGTATCGTACAGCGTACTCTTACCTGCTCCGTTAATACCAGCAACAATAATATATTGGGGTTTATCTATCAACGGACAAAGTCCTTTCGCTTAATAACCTCATCTTGCCTTTTATCTAAAAAGTAGGTATACAAAGCATCATATACTTTACGCTTTTCTGGATCTGGCTCATGTAATGATTTATCAAGTAAATCTTTCAAATCAATTTTTTTGGCGATTTCAAAAAAGTCATTGATTGTAATTGTGTCTTTCATGTTAATCACACTCCCAAGTTATTAATTTATTTAATCTGATAAGCCATTAGTCTTCATCTGGATCATTGAGCCAATCGCTGACTCCTTTAGCGTCTTTTAACTCGGTGACGTCCCTTCGGTCGCCTTTAAAAAGCGTAAATTAGCTCTTTCCGCTTCGCTTAGAGCTGGTTTAAACGGTAACGCTGCTTCCGCTACGATCCGCTTATAAAACATGTTAATCGCTGTGGTTGGATTTAGACCCAACTCGTTTAAAACTGCTTCCGTATTATCAGCCAAGTCTTTATCAATTTTAACTTGTACCCGTTTCTTTTCTTTAACTGCCATGATCGTCTCACTCCCCCTTAACTACTACCATCATACTACCTCTTGAGTACCACTTCAATTGTATAAGTCTTCGAAAGCTACATGTTAGTTACCCTTTTTCAATAGTATCTAATATTTGGCCTCTAAAACGTGCAGAGACGAATTTAAAATACAATCTAGTATAATCTATGCCAATTTGGCTTAAAGTGTCTTAAATAAGCTTATACGGCGTTTTAACCCCAAGTGCGCTCGTTATCAACATTCCGATAGATTGTTTTTAGCAAAGTCTTTGAGCTGGTTTTGGGTTCTTTTAATAATCTCGTCTTCAACTAATTTAAGTTCTAATTTATCCGTTTTTTAGTTGCTTGTACATCTGGTTCAATTCATTAGCACTTAATTTTTTGTTTGCTCGAATTTGTAATCCTTGAATACCATTATCATATGTCCACTGTTTAATTTTAGTCATGTCATTAGTCCGATAATAATTGGCAATTAGTTCGTTCCATTGATCCCACTTATCTAATGGGACATTGATTAAGCCAGCACCACCGTCAATCATAATTTTATTGGCACTTAAAGTTGCCGTCCTCTTGTTTCCGTCCCAAAAAATTTGTTGACGCATATTATGATATATGACAGTCAATGCTTTATCAGTGGTCGTCATTTGTGGATCAGCCAAGATTTTTTGTAAAAAGGATTGTTCTTGTTTTTCGTTAATTAAAGGCGGTTCAAAAAAGTCTTCACTGCCTAAATCAACTCCCCCTTTCCCTTGCCGTAATTCTCCTGGTACTAAGGCGTCTTCCGCTGCCACAATCTTATTGATTTGTTTTTCCATGGTTAACGTTAAAGGGGCATTTTGAGCAGTGATATATTGCCACCCACGCTTTAAGTTAACAATTGTCAAAATATCCTCAACAGGAACACCCGCCACACTCATGCCGTCCATAATGGTTTGTGTTTGCGGTAAAGTGGTATTTACGCCTTCAAAGCGAGCATTAGTATGCACTAACTTGGTAAAATTTGCTCGGGCAAACCGCTGGTTTTCTGCAACTGTGAATTTATACTTGTCCATATATGTTCGTGTCTTAGCCATATTTTGTGCCTCCTTTTTATTTCAATCACTGATTATTTGACCTGACCATGTTAATTCACAAAATGCTTTTCGTTGATAATTCTTTCTTGGCGTTTATCTAAAACATAAGTGTGTAACGCGTCAAACAGCTTGCGTTTATCAGGATCTGGATTATGGGCTGCTTGCTCCCAAAGGGCTTGAATATCGACTGTCCATGGGTCAGCCAACAATTGATCAATTGTTTCGACTTCTTTGCTGGATTTGGTCATTTAAAAAGCTCCTTTCACATTCCCTTAGTTCAGTCATCGCCAATTTAGCCACTCAAGGTGCCTATTTTTGCTTCTAAGCGATTTTAATATAATTTATGCATGTAGCACTTAAAACGGCTTAAATGAGCTAATATGACGTTTAATTCCAAAAACGCTCGTTATCAATATTTTGTTCTTTAGGGTGCTTGGCCGCATAGTCTCTAGCTGCTTGTTGGTTCCACCAAACATCAAATAGGTTTTGCATAGTGCCGTACAGGTAGTTCTCAACATTCTTGATATGTTTCTCATCGCTTCTTAGGGCATTAAAATAGCGTCTTAACGTTTTGGTCATCATTTTTTTTAAATCAGGGTCATCTAATAGAATCCATACGCCTAAATCCTTATGTTCTTTTTCAACAGCATATTTGGCGTTTAAGATAATACCAATAAAGCGCCGCATTTGTTGTGGGGTACGGCACCAAAAGCTAAGTAGTTGCACTGTTTCTGGCTCTAAGAAGACCGGCAACCCATTATCTTCGTCAGTTAAAAACTCATCAGCATGTTTTACTAAATCCCGATTTTGGGCTTCAATTTCAGCTGGTGAAAAATTGGCTGTGGAAAAGTCCAACTTTTGAGTATCTATGTCGTATCTATTAGTATCTATGTTTTTAAAGTCTTTATATAGATTGTGTGTGATTTTCACATTTCCGCTTGTAGCAAGGGTTTGAGCGGTCTCGTCAACGGACTTATGCGGAAGTGTGATTTTCACATTTCCGCTTGTAGCAAGGGTTTGAGCGGTCTCCTGCGGAAGTGTGATTTTCACATTTCCGCTTGTAGCAAGGGTTTGAGACACTTTTGGGCTATCTTCACCGCGTAAATAGACATCGGTTGCTTTCACATCGAGCTTGGACAGATATAAGCGATTCGGTTCATTCTTTTTAGTCTTTGGGTTAAAGCCCAGTTGTTTTTGCATCAGCAAATGAGAGGTTTCGAGTTCTTTTTTTATTTTGACGACTTTTTGATTATGGCAATTAAATAAATTTTCGAGTTCTTGATTGGTAAAAGTAAAATAGACGTGTCCTTCTTCATCAACCCAGTTGTTGCGCAAAGAGTACTCGAGCCGGTCTTTCAGTACCATATAAGCCAATTTAGCATCACTGCTTAAATGTTTATATTGCTCGCCATACATTAATACCTTAGGAAACTGGAAAAATAAGGCTCCATATACGTTATCTGCTTCATAGTAATTAAAATTTGTTGATTTTGTCAT